>NZ_KV807790.1:0-24231 GCF_001812125.1 Streptococcus sp. HMSC071D03 | reverse complement strand
CTTTTGTCTTGTTCTTGTTTCAATTGACTATAGTTAATTGAAATAAGATATGAACAAAGAGGTTAGGAAAGTCAAATTAATTTTTAAAAATGTTTTAGAATCCATGACGTGCTACTCTAAGTTCAATCCACTATAAAATTAAGTTTTTGACCATCCTCTGAATGATTACTGAAGATTAACCTTATTCTTCAAGATATAGTAAGTACCGAGGTAGAATCCAGCAATTAGGATTAAATCCGTAAAGATTTCAAATGTAAGCATCATATTGAAATTAGTATCTATGCGAAGGTTTAGACCGACAAAACCGAGCACGATCTGGATAACAATGTAGGCTAAAACCGCGAGTGCTGTGCGGTATTCATTGAAAAGTTGTCCGATGGAGATTGCCAAGTAGATGCAGAGGATTCCTGAAATTGTGCCGAGGATGAATGAAATTAGATATAAGCCGATACTGTCTAGGTACTGTTGGAACAAGTCTTTGAAAGCAAGGAAATTAACAGAATTAGGCTCAATTATCACAAGAATGATATAAATGCTCAGAACCAAGACTGCTGAACTGATCAGAGACCAAATGAAGGCCCCCAAGAGTTTGGCCATGATAATCTGGTGTTCGGAAACTGGCAAGGTCAAAGTCAGATAACCTTGTCGATCATAGACACTACCCTTGAAGCGACGGATGATCAAAATCAAGGTTGAAATCCCAAGCGTAATCATCAAGCCACCAAACACGAGTGCTAGAAAAATAAGTAGAATAGGTTGACTTTCTTTGATAGGAATATCGTTGTAAGTCCTTGCTTGAATTCCGATAAGAGCAGAAAGTACCAGTACAGCACCATAGAGGGCTAAATACCATTTGTTAACATTTTTAAATTCATAACGAACTAAATTCCAAAACATAATAATCTCCTTTATCTAGGCTTTGAACTCATGACGGAAGAGTTGGTCGATAGACTCTCCAGACTCATAGCGAATATCATCAACATTTCCTTGACGGACGACTTTTCCATCCTTGAGGAAGACAATCTCATCCAAGATTGGCTCGATGTCTGAAATCAAGTGAGTTGAAATCAAGACAGTAGAAGTTGGAGAGTAGTTGTTAATGATGGTATTCAAGATATAGTCACGAGCTGCAGGGTCGACACCACCGATCGGTTCATCAAGCACGTATAGACGAGCATCACGACTCATGACAAGGATCAACTGAACCTTTTCTTTGTTCCCTTTTGAGAGTTTCTTGAAACGGCTATTTTCATCAATACCAAGGTCACGAAGAAGACCTTGAGCACGTTCCAGATTAAAATCTTGGTAGAAGGTCTTGAAATAAGTGAGAGCTTCCTTGACCTTCATCTGCTCGTTGAGGTAGGTCGTATCAGGAAGATAAGAAACAATTGCTTTAGTTGCTGGGCTTGGTTCCATGCCATTGATGAGGATACGCCCTTCCTCTGGCTGTAGTAAGCCGTTGATTAGTTTAATCAAGGTTGTCTTTCCAGAACCGTTTGGGCCAAGGAGGCCAACGATTTTTCCAGCTGGAATTTCAAGGGAAACATTTGTAAGAGCAGGGCTTGCTCCATAGGATTTTGACACATTTTCTAATGCTAACAAAGTCATAGTTTAAACTCCTTCAATATAATCTCTCAAAACAGTCGGTAGTTCTTCTTTTTCATAACCAAATTCTACCATGCCTGTTACAAACTGTTGCAGCTGTTCTTCTGACAGTTGCTTACGGGATTGGAGGATCAAGTCCAAATCCTCTGTGACAAAGCGTCCTGACGTCCGCTTGGTATAAACGAAGCCTTCTCTCTCCAAGTCCGATAGGGCGCGCTGGATGGTGTTGGGATTGACCCCTGCCTCGCTAGCTAATTCTCTAACGGTTGGAAGCTGTTGATTGGGCTCGAGTTTATGGGAAATAATCTGCAATTTGATTTTCTCCATAATCTGCAAATAAATGGGTTTATTGTTATCAAATGTCCAAGACATCACGATCTCCTTTCTAATTACCTTTGTATTAATTTAATAATACAACAAAACAAAAAACTTGTCAAGCCAAAAGGAGAATTATTTTGGGAATCTCTTAAAAAATGGTATAATGAAAAGAAAACGACAAGGAGGGAAAGGCATGCGTTGTCCAAAATGTGGCGCTACAAAATCAAGTGTGATCGATAGTCGCCAGGCTGAAGAAGGAAATACAATCAGAAGAAGACGTGAGTGTGAAGAGTGTCAGCATCGTTTTACAACCTATGAACGTGTAGAAGAGAGAACGCTAGTTGTAGTCAAAAAAGATGGTACACGGGAACAATTTTCAAGAGATAAAATCTTTAACGGGATTATTCGTTCAGCCCAGAAACGTCCAGTGTCTAGTGATGAGATTGGCATGGTGGTCAATCGCATCGAACAAAAACTCCGTAGTCGCAATGAAAATGAAATTCAGAGTGAGGATATTGGTTCCTTGGTTATGGAAGAGTTGGCAGAGCTCGATGAGATTACTTATGTACGTTTTGCCAGTGTTTACCGTAGCTTTAAGGATGTGAGTGAGCTTGAAAGCCTCCTCCAGCAGATCACACAATCCTCTAAAAAGAAAAAGGAAAAATAAATGAAGCCAAATGACCGTTTTTCTTTTGTAAAGAATAATCGGGTGTCGCAAGATACCTCATCAATGGTGCAGTGCTACCTCCCGATTATCGGTCAGGAGGCGCTGAGCCTCTATCTTTATGCTGTGACTTTTTGGGATGGTGGCCAAAAGGAGCACCTCTTTGCAGCTATGCTTAACCATCTGAATTTTGGGATGGATAGTCTTTTAAAGGCTTTTAAAACTCTAACAGCCATGAAATTGGTGACCCTCTATCAGCAGGGAGAGGCCTATAACTTGTTACTCCATTCTCCCTTATCAACTCAAGAATTTTTACAACATACAGTTTATCGGACCTTGTTAGAAAAAATGATTGGAGATAGTGCGGTTGCAGTCATGAGACAGGAACGTGTTGAAGGGGAACCTATCTCGGTGGCCTTGAGTCAAATCTTCCCTCAGTTATCCGAGTCTGCGAGTCAAGAAACCTCTAGCAGCCAGCCTGCAGCAGATGATTTTGATTTGGAGCATTTCCGTCAGCTCATGGCCCGTGATGGTCTTCGTTTTCAAGATGAGACTTCGGATGTTTTGACCTTGTTTGCAATAGCTGACGAGCAGAAGTGGACCTGGTTTGAGACTTATCAAGTAGCCAAAGCGACAGCAGTGTCGCAAGTGATTTCTGTCAAACGCATCCGTGAAAAGATAGCGCAAAAGCCTGTGACTTCTGACTTTAGTCCCAAGGAAGCAACCATTATCCGAGAGGCTAAGAGAAAGACAGCCTTGCAATTCCTTGCTGAGATTAAGCAGACCCGCAAGGGAAGTATTACCCAGACTGAACGGGACCTGCTCCAGCAGATGGCAGCCTTGGGTTTGCTGGATGAAGTGATCAATGTTATCTTGCTCCTGACCTTTAATAAGGTTGATTCGGCCAATATCAATGAAAAATACGCCATGAAGGTGGCTAATGACTACGCCTATCAAAATATCCGTAGTGCCGAGGAGGCAGTTCTCCGTATTCGTGAACGTGGCCAAAAAGCAAAAACGCAAAAGCAGAATCAGACTGCCCCAGCAAAAACCAATGTGCCTAAATGGAGCAATCCTGAATATAAGAATGAAACGAGCGAAGAAACTCGCTTAGAACTAGAACGTAAGAAAAAAGAAATGTTAGCTCGATTAGAAAAAGGAGGAGACTAGATGGAAAGTGTCGGAGACGTACTCAAGCGTCAACCAAGCCGATTTCAGTATCAGGATTTAGTCCAGCAAATTGTGAAGGACCCTGATGTTGCAGCCTTTATCCAGAAAGAATCTCTCAGTCAGGAGGAGTTAAACCGTAGTATTTCCAAGTTTAACCAATACATCACTGAGAGAGATAAGTTCCTCCGAGGAGATACAGACTATATCGCGCGTGGCTACAAGCCTATCCTAGTCATGAATCATGGCTATGCAGATGTTTCCTATGAAGAGACTCCGGAACTAATCGCAGCAGAAAAAGAAGCGGCAATTAAAAACCGTCTCAAGCTAATCAATCTTCCAGCTAGTCTTAAAAAAGCTAGCCTAGCTCAAGTTGATTTAGATGATTTGGGGCGCTTGCCAGTTTTTGAAAAGCTCCTAGCCTTTGTGGAGCAATATCCAGCTATTCGAAAAGGTCTGTACTTATATGGAGACTTTGGTGTGGGTAAAAGTTTCATGGTGGCTGCCCTTGCTCATGATTTGTCAGAAAAACGTGGTGTTTCATCAACGCTCCTCCACTATCCGAGCTTTGTCATCGATGTCAAAAATGCTATCGGTGATGGCAATGTCAAGACCTTGGTGGATGAGATTAAGCTTGCTGAAGTCTTGATTTTGGATGATATTGGTGCCGAGCAATCAACAGCTTGGGTGCGTGACGAGATCCTGCAGGTTATTCTCCAATATCGTATGCAGGAAGATTTGCCAACCTTTTTCACCTCCAACTTCAACTTTGAAGATTTGGAGAAGCATTTCGCTAAAGGGAAAAACGGAAATGACGAAACTTGGGAAGCTAGACGCGTCATGGAACGCATTCGTTATTTAGCAGAGGAAACACGACTTGAAGGAGAAAACCGCCGATGACAGAAACAATCACCTTAATGAAATCTCATACCTCGGTGCGCAGATTTAAGGAGCAAGAGATTCCCCAAGCAGACTTGAATGAGATCTTGACAGCTGCCCAAATGGCTTCTTCTTGGAAAAATTTCCAATCCTACTCTGTCATTCTTGTCAGAAGTCAAGAAAAGAAGGACGCCTTATTTGAGCTAGTTCCTCAGGAAGCGATTCGCCAGTCTGCAGCATTTTTACTTTTTGTTGGTGATCTAAACCGTGCAGAAAAAGGGGCTCGTCTCCATACGGATGTTTTCCAACCTCAAGGGGTGGAAGGACTCCTCATCACTTCAGTAGATGCAGCTCTAGCTGGACAAAATGCCTTGCTTGCGGCAGAAAGCCTAGGCTATGGCGGAGTGATTATCGGTTTGGTGCGTTACAAGTCTGTTGAGTTAGCAGAATTGTTCAAGCTTCCTGACTATACCTATCCAGTCTTTGGGATTGCACTCGGTGTGCCAAATCAACAGCATGCTGTAAAACCAAGACTGCCACTAGAGAATGTTGTCTTTGAGGAAGAATACCAAGAACAGTTAACTGAGGCAATTGAAGCCTATGACCGTGTACAGACTGAATATGCAGGTGCGCGTGCGACTACCACTTGGAGTCAACGTTTGGCAGAGCAATTTGGCAATCCAGAACCAAGCTCGACTCGAGAAAATCTTGAGCAGAAGAAGTTATTGTAGAAAGTGAGAAAACATGGCCTTACCAACTGTTGCCATTGTGGGACGTCCCAATGTTGGGAAATCAACCCTATTTAACCGTATCGCGGGAGAACGCATCTCAATCGTAGAAGATATTGAAGGTGTAACGCGAGATCGTATCTACGCCACAGGTGAGTGGCTCAATCGTTCTTTTAGTATGATTGATACTGGGGGTATCGATGATGTCGATGCGCCTTTCATGGAACAAATCAAGCACCAGGCAGAAATTGCCATGGAAGAAGCAGATGTTATCGTCTTTGTCGTGTCTGGTAAAGAAGGAATTACAGATGCGGACGAATACGTTGCCCGTAAACTTTATAAAACTCATAAACCAGTCATCTTAGCCGTTAACAAGGTTGACAATCCAGAGATGCGAAATGATATCTATGATTTCTATGCTCTTGGATTGGGCGAACCTCTACCGATCTCATCTGTTCACGGTATCGGGACCGGGGATGTGCTAGATGCTATCGTAGAAAATCTTCCTCATGAAGTTGAAGAAGAAAATCCAGATGTTATTAAATTCAGCTTGATTGGTCGTCCAAATGTTGGAAAATCTAGCTTGATTAATGCCATTTTGGGAGAAGACCGCGTCATTGCCAGTCCTGTCGCTGGTACAACTCGTGACGCCATTGATACCCACTTTACAGATGCTGACGGCCAAGAGTTTACCATGATTGATACGGCTGGTATGCGTAAGTCAGGTAAAGTCTATGAAAATACTGAGAAATACTCGGTTATGCGTGCTATGCGTGCTATTGACCGTTCAGATGTAGTTCTGATGGTCCTCAATGCCGAGGAAGGTATTCGTGAGTATGACAAGCGTATCGCTGGATTTGCCCACGAAGCTGGTAAAGGGATGATTATCGTGGTCAATAAGTGGGATACTCTTGAAAAAGATAACCACACCATGAAAAACTGGGAAGAGGATATCCGTGAGCAGTTCCAATACCTGCCTTACGCACCGATTATCTTTGTATCAGCTTTGACCAAGCAACGTCTCCACAAGTTGCCTGAGATGATTAAGCAAATCAGTGAAAGTCAAAATACCCGTATTCCATCAGCTGTCTTGAACGATGTGATTATGGATGCTATCGCCATCAATCCAACACCGACCGACAAAGGGAAACGCCTCAAGATTTTCTATGCGACTCAAGTAGCAACCAAACCACCAACCTTTGTCATCTTTGTCAACGAAGAAGAGCTTATGCACTTCTCTTACTTGCGTTTCTTGGAAAATCAAATTCGCAAGGCCTTTGTCTTTGAGGGAACACCAATTCACCTAATCGCAAGAAAACGAAAATAAAAAAGCAGAATCTGGAAAGATATTTCCAGATTTTTTTGCTATAATAAAATAAGGAAAGCGTTGGAGAGGTAAGGAGATGGAAAAACTATTAAAATTCTTGATTTTGGCACCCTACTTTTACTTTTTTCGTTGGCAAGGGAAGGTACAGCCAGGAAGTAAGTACTTTTCTGTCTTTTACTATTTTTATTGGTTTTATATGCCTCTAGCAGCCTTGTTTAGTCTAGTTTTCACTCTTTTTTCGCTAGTCTTATTTAACTTTATTTTACAAGAACCAAGGGATCTTGCTAGATGGGTGATATGGCTACTTTTAGTCTTTTTATCCTTAGTCAATGACTGGAAAATCTATGCTTGTCTAAAATTTATGAATAAGCTACGATTGGAAAAGAAGAAATCCAGTCTTCCTTGAAAGAAATAGGCAAGCTTTTATCTGATAGAAAATGATGGAAATTTTTTCATGGATAAACTAGCTAGAAACATTAATGAAGAAAACTAGCCTCGGAATAGGAATTTTAAGGGAACTAATCACCTTGATTAGCCCTTTTTTGCTCTAAGGGAAAATGGAATATTTCTTGAAAAAATTGGGCAAATATGCTACAATAAAAAGAACATTCTAAAATATTCAGAATTTAAAGTAAGGAAAAAAATGGCAAATTTATTAAAATCAATCATCGAAAATGATAAAGGAGAGATTCGTCGTCTGGAGAAGATGGCTGATAAAGTCCTCAAATATGAAGATGAAATGGCTGCGTTAACAGACGAGCAATTGAAAGCAAAAACAGAAGAATTCAAACAACGCTACCAAAATGGTGAGACTCTTGACCAACTTTTGTATGAGGCGTTTGCTGTTGTACGCGAGGGAGCTAAGCGTGTTCTTGGTCTTTTCCCGTATAAGGTTCAGGTTATGGGGGGGATCGTTCTTCACCATGGTGACGTTCCTGAGATGCGTACTGGTGAGGGGAAAACCTTGACAGCGACGATGCCTGTATACCTCAATGCTCTTTCAGGTAAAGGGGTTCACGTAGTTACGGTCAATGAATACCTTTCTGAACGTGATGCGACTGAGATGGGTGAGTTGTACTCATGGCTTGGCTTATCAGTAGGGATCAACTTGGCGGCCAAATCTCCAATGGAGAAAAAAGAAGCCTATGAGTGTGATATCACTTACTCAACCAACTCAGAAATCGGATTTGACTACCTCCGTGATAACATGGTTGTCCGTGCGGAGAATATGGTTCAACGTCCACTCAACTACGCCTTGGTCGATGAGGTCGACTCAATCTTGATTGACGAAGCTCGTACTCCTTTGATTGTTTCAGGGGCCAATGCAGTTGAAACAAGTCAACTCTACCATATGGCAGACCATTTTGTGAAGTCTTTGGATAAGGATGACTATATCATTGATATTCAGTCTAAGACTATTGGTCTATCAGATTCAGGTATTGACAAGGCCGAAAGCTACTTTAATCTAAGCAACCTCTACGATATTGAAAATGTTGCTCTGACTCACTTTATCGATAATGCCCTTCGTGCCAACTACATCATGCTTCTTGATATTGACTATGTGGTCAGCGAAGAGCAAGAAATCTTGATTGTCGACCAATTTACTGGTCGTACCATGGAAGGTCGTCGTTATTCTGATGGTTTGCACCAAGCGATTGAAGCTAAAGAAGGTGTGCCAATCCAAGATGAAACCAAGACTTCAGCTTCTATCACCTACCAAAACCTCTTCCGTATGTACAAGAAATTGTCAGGTATGACGGGTACAGGTAAGACTGAGGAAGAAGAATTCCGTGAAATCTACAACATTCGTGTTATTCCTATCCCAACAAACCGTCCGGTTCAACGTATCGACCACTCAGACCTACTCTATGCAAGTATCGATGCTAAGTTTAAGGCTGTTGTCGAAGATGTAAAAGCTCGCTACCAAAAAGGTCAACCTGTCTTGGTTGGTACGGTTGCAGTTGAAACCAGTGACTACATTTCTAAAAAATTGGTAGCTGCAGGCGTTCCTCACGAAGTATTGAATGCCAAGAATCACTACAAAGAAGCTCAAATTATCATGAACGCTGGTCAGCGTGGTGCCGTTACCATCGCAACTAACATGGCCGGTCGTGGTACCGACATCAAACTTGGTGAAGGTGTTCGTGAACTTGGAGGACTTTGTGTCATTGGTACAGAACGCCATGAAAGCCGTCGTATTGATAACCAGCTTCGCGGACGTTCAGGTCGTCAAGGGGATCCAGGTGAATCTCAATTCTACCTTTCTCTTGAAGATGATTTGATGAAACGCTTTGGTTCAGAACGCTTGAAAGGTGTCTTTGAACGCCTCAATATGTCTGACGAAGCTATTGAATCTCGCATGTTGACCCGTCAAGTAGAAGCAGCTCAAAAACGTGTTGAGGGAAACAACTACGATACTCGTAAACAAGTCCTTCAGTACGATGACGTCATGCGTGAACAACGTGAGATTATCTACTCACAACGCTACGATGTTATCACTGCTGATCGTGACCTTGCTCCTGAGATTCATGCCATGATTAAACGCACTATTAATCGTGTTGTCGATAACCATGCTCGTGCTAAACAAGATGAAAAATTAGAAGCAATCCTCAACTTTGCTAGATTCAACCTCTTGCCAGAAGATTCTATTTCTCTTGATGACTTGTCAGGCTTGTCAGATAAAGAAATCAAGGAAGAACTCTTCCAACGTGCTTTGGTTGTTTACAATAACCAAGTGTCTAAGTTGAGAGATGAAGAAGCCGTTAAGGAATTCCAGAAGGTATTGATCCTACGTGTGGTTGACAATAAATGGACTGACCATATCGATGCCCTTGACCAGTTGCGTAATGCTGTTGGTCTCCGTGGTTATGCTCAGAACAACCCAGTCGTAGAGTATCAAGCAGAAGGTTTCCGTATGTTTAATGATATGATTGGTTCTATTGAGTTTGATGTTACTCGTTTGATGATGAAAGCTCAAATCCATGAACAAGAACGCCCACAGGCGGAGCGTCATATCAGCACGACAGCGACTCGAAATATTGTTGCCCAACAAGCTGACCTTCCTGCAGATTTGGATCTTAGCCAAGTTAAGCGTAATGACTTGTGTCCATGTGGTTCTGGTAAGAAATTTAAAAACTGTCACGGTAAACGACGTTAAGAATGACTAATTTTCAGGCGGATGCCTAGTGAAAAGTGAATTTTCACTTGGCGTCCGTTTGCTTTATAAGGAGGATGAATCATGGTATTTACAGCCAAAAGCCCTAAAATTAATATTGAAGAAGTTCGTAGTTTGTCTAAATTAGAAGGACAAGCACTTGCCAATAAACAACAACGCGATCAAGAACTTGAAGCGATTATTCGTGGTGAAGATCAACGCATTTTGTTGGTGATTGGTCCGTGTTCGTCTGACAATGAAGAAGCAGTTCTTGAGTATGCCAAGCGTTTGGCAAAATTGCAAGAAGAAGTCAAAGACCGTGTCTTTATGGTGATGCGCGTCTACACTGCTAAACCACGTACTAATGGTGATGGCTATAAGGGTTTGATTCACCAACCAAATGCCAAAGAAGCGCCGAGCCTTATCAATGGGATCAAGGCGGTTCGCCACTTGCATTATCGTGTTATTTCTGAAACAGGAATGACGACGGCAGATGAGATGTTGTACCCAGAGAACCTTCCTTTGGTAGATGATTTGATTTCTTATATGGCAGTTGGAGCTCGTTCAGTTGAAGATCAACAACACCGTTTTGTGGCTAGTGGAGCAGATTTTGCGACAGGTTTTAAAAATCCAACGTCTGGAAATCTCAATGTCATGTTCAACGGTATTTATGCGGCTCAAAACAAACAAAGTTTCCTTTTCCTAGGAAAAGAAGTCGAAACTACTGGAAATCCTCTATCGCATGCCATTCTCCGTGGTGCCCTTAACGAATACGGGAAAAATATTCCTAACTACTACTATGATAATTTGATGGATACCATTGCCCAGTATGAAAAGATGGGCCTTGAAAATCCCTTTATCATCATTGATACCAACCATGACAACTCAGGCAAGCAATATATGGATCAGATTCGCATCGTTCGTCAGACCTTGATTAACCGTGACTGGAATGAAAAGATTAAAAAATATGTTCGTGGTTTCATGATTGAGTCTTATCTAGAAGACGGTCGTCAAAATGAACCAGAGGTCTTTGGAAAATCTATCACCGATCCATGTCTAGGATGGGAAAATACTGAGGCTCTTGTTCGCGAAATTTACCAAAGACTAGGAGAATAATATGGCATTTATTGAAAAAGGTCAAGAAATCGATATTGAAGCGATTAAGGCGGAAACACAGTTATCTGCAAAAGCCTTGCAACATAAGGAAAGCCGTGACCAGGAACTAGCAGACATCCTTTCAGGAAAGGATGACCGAATCTTGTTGGTCATTGGACCTTGTTCGTCTGACAATGAAGAAGCAGTTCTTGAGTATGCTCGCCGTTTGGCAGACTTGCAGAAAAAAGTTGCAGATAAGATTTTCATGGTCATGCGTGTTTACACAGCCAAGCCACGCACCAATGGAGATGGCTACAAGGGTTTGGTTCATCAGCCAGATACTTCTAAAGCACCAAGTTTGATTAATGGTTTGCAGGCTGTACGTCAGCTTCATTATCGTGTTATTACAGAAACTGGATTGACTACAGCAGATGAAATGCTTTATCCATCCAATCTAGTTTTAGTTGACGACTTGGTGAGCTACCATGCCGTGGGTGCGCGTTCAGTAGAAGACCAAGAACACCGTTTTGTAGCTTCAGGGATTGATGCACCAGTGGGGATGAAAAATCCAACCTCAGGAAATCTATCTGTTATGTTTAATGCCATCTATGCTGCACAAAATAAGCAAACATTTCTTTACCATGGACAAGAAGTTGAGACTTCAGGTAATCCCCTGGCCCACGTTATCCTTCGTGGAGCTATGAATGAATATGGGAAGAATGAACCAAACTTCTACTATGAAACTCTCCTAGATGCTATCGGCCGTTACGAGTCTATGGGGCTTGAAAATCCCTTTATCATGATTGATACTAACCATGATAATTCAGGGAAGCAATATATGGAGCAAGTTCGCATTGTTCGTCAGGCTCTACTCAACCGTGACTGGAATGAAAAGATCAAGAAGACAGTTCGAGGTTTCATGATTGAATCTTACTTGGCAGATGGTCGCCAAAATCAACCAGAAATCTTTGGTTGTTCTATTACAGACCCATGTCTAGGATGGGAAAACACAGTAGCCTTGGTAGAAGAAATCTATACTACCTTAACAAAATAAGTGAAAAGGATGGAGTTGGGGGAACCTCAACTCTTTTTGACGAAAATGATAGTTGGACACGGAATCGATATCGAAGAATTAGCTTCCATACAAAATGCAGTTAAAAAAAGAGAAGGCTTTGCGCAGCGTGTTTTGACAGACAAGGAATTGAAGCGCTTTGCCAGTCTCAAAGGTCGTAGACAGATTGAGTATTTGGCTGGTCGTTGGTCAGCTAAAGAAGCTTTTTCAAAGGCTATGGGAACGGGTATTGGAAAGCTAGGTTTTCAGGACTTGGAAATTTTGAACAATGAGAAGGGAGCACCCTACTTCAGTAAATCCCCGTTTTCAGGAAAAGTGTGGTTATCGATTAGCCATACAGATCAGTTTGTGACAGCTAGTGTTATTTTGGAGGAAAATTATGAAAACTAGTCCACATAGACCAACTAAGGCCCTTATTCATCTAGAAGCAATTCGCTACAATATCCAACAAATGGGAGCGCACATTCTCAAAGATACCCTCAAATGGGCAGTTGTAAAAGCCAATGCCTATGGGCACGGAGCGGTTGCTGTTGCAACAGCTATCCAGGGTGACGTTGATGGTTTTTGCGTTTCTAATATCGATGAAGCCATCGAGCTTCGTCAGGCAGGAATTTCTAAGAAGATTCTTATTTTAGGAGTATCTGAGGTTGAATCTCTTTCATTGGCTAAGGACTTTGATATTACCTTGACAGTGGCTGGGTTGGAATGGATCCAGAAACTCATAGCCACAGAGTCAGACTTATCAGGTTTAACTGTTCACCTTAAAATTGACTCAGGCATGGGACGAATTGGTTTTAGAAGTGCAAGCGAGGCTGAAGAAGCGCAAACTTTACTCAAGGAGCATGGAGCAAATGTTGAGGGAATCTTTACACACTTTGCAACTGCTGATGAAGAGTCGGATAGCTATTTTAAGGAACAGTTAGAGTGTTTCAAGGAAATACTTGCTGGTTTTCAAGAAGTACCAGAGTTAGTTCATGCTAGTAACTCCGCAACGACTCTATGGCATGCGGAAACAATTCTCAATGCGGTTCGTATGGGAGATTCCATGTATGGCCTCAATCCAAGTGGACAAGTTTTGGAATTGCCTTATGCACTAAAACCAGCCTTAACTTTGGAGTCAGCTATTGTTCATGTTAAAACAGTCCCAGCTGGGGCTTGTATGGGTTACGGAGCAACTTATCAAGCAGATGGTGAGCAAGTCATTGCAACGGTACCGATAGGTTATGCAGATGGTTGGACACGAGATATGCAGAATTTCTCAGTTCTGGTGGATGGACAATTGTTCCCCATCGTAGGACGTGTATCCATGGACCAAATCACCATTCGTTTGCCTAAGCTTTATCCATTGGGGACCAAGGTAACCTTGATTGGCTCAAACGGGGACAAGGAGATTACTGCAACAGACGTAGCAGTTTACCGAGGAACCATAAATTATGAGGTGGTTTGTCTCCTCAGTGATCGAATTCCGAGAGAATATTATTAAAAAACAGAAGGAAAGGAGAGCAGCATGAATTTACACCAACCCTTGCATGTCTTGCCTGGTGTGGGACCTAAATCAGCAGAAAAATATGCCAAACTAGGAATTGAAAATCTGCAAGACCTCTTGCTCTACTTTCCTTTCCGTTATGAAGATTTTAAGACCAAGCAGGTGCTAGAACTAGAAGATGGTGAAAAGGCTGTCCTATCTGGTCAGGTGGTAACTCCAGCTAGTGTTCAGTATTATGGATTTAAGCGCAATCGTCTTCGCTTTAGCCTTAAACAGGGAGAAGTTGTGTTTGCGGTTAACTTCTTTAACCAACCCTACCTGGCTGACAAGATTGAACTAGGAGCAACCTTGGCTGTCTTTGGAAAGTGGGATCGTGCTAAAGCTAGTCTCACAGGCATGAAGGTTTTAGCCCAAGTGGAGGATGATCTCCAACCTGTCTATCGTCTCGCACAAGGAGTTAGTCAAGCAGGCCTTGTTAAAGTCATTAAAACCGCCTTTGACCAGGGTCTAGATCTCTTGATAGAGGAAAATATCCCTCAGTCCTTGCTCGATAAATACAAACTCATGTCTCGCTGTCAGGCTGTTCGTGCCATGCATTTTCCTAAGGATTTAGCAGAATACAAACAGGCCCTTCGTCGAATCAAGTTTGAGGAGCTCTTTTATTTCCAAATGCAGTTACAGACCCTCAAGTCTGAAAATAAGGTTGATGGAAGTGGTCTGGTCCTGAATTGGTCCCAGGAAAAACTAACTGCCGTTAAAGAGAAATTGCCTTTTGCCTTAACCCAAGCCCAAGAAAAAAGCCTACAAGAAATTCTAACAGATATGAAGTCGGACCATCACATGAATCGACTCTTACAAGGGGATGTTGGTAGTGGGAAGACAGTGGTTGCGGGTCTAGCGATGTACGCGGCTGTAACGGCTGGTTATCAGGCAGCTCTAATGGTTCCGACAGAGATCCTTGCAGAGCAACATTTTGAAAGTCTAGAAAGTCTCTTTCCTGATTTGAAACTAGCTCTCCTAACGGGTTCACTAAAAGCTGCAGAAAAACGCACGGTTTTGGAAACGATTGTTAAGGGCGAGGTTGATGTGATCGTCGGTACCCATGCCCTTATACAGGATGGGGTGGAATACGCTCGACTTGGTTTGATTATCATCGATGAGCAACACCGATTTGGTGTAGGACAAAGACGCATCCTACGTGAAAAAGGAGAAAATCCAGATGTCCTTATGATGACGGCGACTCCGATTCCACGAACCTTAGCCATCACAGCTTTTGGAGATATGGATGTTTCCATTATTGACCAGATGCCAGCAGGACGAAAACCAATCGTAACACGCTGGATCAAGCATGAACAACTTCCCCAGGTCTTGACTTGGTTAGAGAGTGAGATTCAGAAAGGCTCCCAAGCCTATGTCATTTCGCCCTTGATTGAAGAATCTGAAGCCCTGGATCTTAAAAATGCTATTGCTTTATCGGAAGAATTGACGGCTCATTTTGCAGAAAAAGCAAAAGTTGCTCTCTTACACGGTAAGATGAAGAGTGATGAAAAAGACCAAATTATGCAGGATTTCAAAGAGAGAAATACAGATATTCTGGTTTCGACAACGGTTATCGAGGTCGGGGTCAATGTTCCCAATGCGACGGTTATGATTATCATGGATGCTGACCGTTTCGGACTTAGTCAGCTTCATCAGCTTCGAGGTCGTGTAGGTCGTGGGAATAAGCAGTCCTATGCGGTTCTTGTAGCCAATCCCAAAACTGACTCTGGAAAGGATCGCATGCGCATCATGACGGAAACGACTAATGGATTTGTCCTTGCAGAAGAAGATTTGAAAATGCGTGGCTCTGGTGAGATTTTTGGAACCAGACAGTCAGGTCTACCAGAGTTTCAAGTGGCTGATATTATCGAGGACTTCCCAATACTTGAGGAAGCACGTAAGGTGGCTAGCTATATCAGCTCCCTTCCTAACTGGCAGGAGGACCCAGAGTGGCATATGATTGCCCTAAATCTAGAAAAGAAAGAACATTTAGATTAAGCTTTCTCTAAGAAAATCTTAAGTTTGCTTTTAGGGTTATTGCCTATACTAGGGTCATCAAAAAGAAACGAGGACTCTCACATGACGATGACAATTAAAGTAAATTATCAAAAAACGTTTCAACAGGAACAAACCCCTTCTCCTAAATACTAAGTAAAAGAGCGGTAACGCTCTTTTTGTATGAGATTCTCAGGTAAGGGATTTAGAAAAGTGCTTATGTTCATTTGATTTACTGAATGTATAAATTTCAACATCACTTCAAACAACACCTTAGTCTTAACAGGCAATCTAAAAGCAGTGCTTTGAGCAACCTGCGGCTAGCTTTCTAGTTTGCTCTTTCGTTTTCATTGAGTCAGAATTACTTTTAGTTTTTTCTAAGGAAAATATAAGCTATGTTTTAGGAAGAGCTTTTATACTGGGTTCATCAAAAAGAAACGAGGACTCTCACATGACAATGACGATTAAAGTAAATTATCAAAAAACCTTTCAAGAAGTAGTGGAAGCAGAAAAGGTTGCTACAAAATAGTAGTTATTAAGGGCGGTAGAGCTCTTTTTAAATACTTGCTTTAGGCGAAATATGATAGATTTTTAGTAGATAGAATCGGCAGAATCACGCTATACCAATTTTTATTCTTGACAAGTAAAAGAAACAAGTATATACTGTTTCTGCTGATTCTGCAAAGCGGGAATTAGACTATACCAATTTTAAGGGGAAAGCACAGCTAGCCTGTGTCGTATATACTATGTGTGGAATTGTTGGTGTTGTTGGAAACACAAATGCAACTGATATTTTGATTCAAGGGCTTGAAAAGCTCGAATACCGTGGTTATGATTCTGCGGGAATTTTTGTCCTAGGTGGTGCTGAAAACCATTTAGTGAAGGCTGTTGGTCGTATCGCAGAATTATCTGCTAAAACTGCTGGTGTTGAGGGAACAACTGGTATCGGACATACTCGTTGGGCGACTCACGGGAAACCAACAGAGGACAATGCTCACCCGCACCGCTCTGAGACAGGACGTTTTGTCTTGGTCCACAATGGTGTGATTGAAAACTATCTTGAAATCAAGGAAGAATACCTTGCAGGACACCACTTCAAGGGACAAACAGATACGGAAATCGCCGTTCACTTGATTGGAAAATTTGCGGAAGAAGCTGGCTTGTCAGTTCTTGAAGCCTTCAAAAAAGCCCTTCATATCATCCGTGGTTCTTATGCTTTTGCCTTGGTTGACTCACAAGATCCTGAAGTCATCTACGTAGCTAAAAATAAATCACCACTTTTGATTGGTCTTGGACAAGGCTATAACATGGTCTGCTCAGATGCTATGGCTATGATTCGTGAGACCAACCAATACATGGAAATTCATGACCAAGAGTTGGTAATCGTCAAGGCTGATAGTGTGGAAGTTCAAGACTATGATGGCAATAGTCGTGAGCGTGCTAGCTACACTGCTGAGCTTGATTTGTCAGATATCGGTAAGGGAACTTATCCTTACTATATGCTCAAGGAAATTGACGAGCAACCAACTGTTATGCGTAAACTCATCCAAGCCTACACAGATGAGGCTGGTCAAGTAGTGGTTGATCCTGCTATCATTAAGGCTGTTCAAGACGCAGACCGTATCTACATCCTGGCAGCTGGAACATCTTACCATGCAGGATTTGCTTCTAAGAAGATGTTGGAAGAATTGACTGATACACCAGTGGAACTGGGAATTTCATCTGAGTGGGGCTATGGTATGCCACTTCTCAGCAAGAAACCACTCTTCATCTTTATCAGTCAGTCTGGTGAAACAGCGGATAGCCGTCAGGTTTTGGTCAAGGCTAATGAAATGGGAATTCCAAGCTTGACCGTGACAAACGTGCCAGGTTCAACCCTTTCACGTGAAGCCAACCATACCATGCTCCTTCACGCAGGTCCTGAAATTGCCGTGGCATCAACCAAGGCCTATACAGCGCAAATCGCAGCTCTTGCCTTCCTTGCGAAGGCGGTCGGTGAAGCAAATGGTAATGCTAAAGCTCAAGCTTTTGACCTGGTTCACGAGTTGTCTATCGTGGCTCAGTCTATCGAATCAACTCTCTCAGAAAAAGAATTGATTGATAGCAAGGTTCGTGACCTTCTTGAAACAACACGCAACGCCTTTTATATCGGACGTGGCCAAGATTACTACGTAGCCATGGAAGCCAGTCTCAAGCTCAAAGAAATCTCTTACATCCAGTGTGAAGGTTTTGCAGCTGGTGAACTTAAGCATGGAACCATTGCTTTGATTGAAGAGGGGACACCTGTTTTGGCCCTCTTGTCAGACCCAGTTCTTGCCAACCACACTCGCGGAAATATCCAAGAAGTGGCAGCACGTGGCGCTAAGGTCCTTACTATTGCAGAAGAAAATGTTGCTAAAGATACCGATGATATTGTCCTTACGACCGTACACCCTTACCTCTCACCAATCTCAATGGTCGTACCAACACAATTGGTCGCTTACTTTGCAACCCTACACCGTGGACTTGATGTGGACAAGCCACGTAACCTTGCCAAGTCAGTAACGGTAGAATAAACCCAAAGTTTAAATCATAAGAAAAAGTGAACAAAATAGTTTTCTGAAAATCAGAATGCTGTCTTGTTCACTTTTTTTGTATACTTAATGAAAATTAATGACCAAACTAAGGTGTTTAGGTAGATATCTCACAGAATAGCTTTGAGGTTCTAGATAAGAGTGACGAAGTCAGTCTCATTACACCAATTTGATATTGTAGAGAAAACGGATCAAGACCTCAGTCAAGGTAGTTCAAGTCAAGATTGAAGAGGATTGATTCATACTCTTCGAAAATCAAATTCAAACCGCGTCATCGTCCCCTTGCCGTACTCAAGTACATCTTGCGGCTAGTTTCCTAGTTTGCTCTTTGATTTTCATTGAGTATCACTCCTTTTAAGAATTCATAAGAAATAAATCTAAACTTAAATGTTATCCCAGTTTCTATTAAAACTAGAATTCTTTTTGAAAGATATGCTTGTGAAAGACTGGAAAGCTATAAAAAAACTCTAAGAGCTGGACGATGAGGATCCAACTCTTAGAGGAGTGAGTGTCGTATTTTACTTGCGATACAAACGATCGTATTGGTAGTAAGGATCAAAGGTTACATTGATTCCTAGTTTGCGAAGAACATTTTTGTCTTCGTCTGTTAGGATAATCGTAGAGTGAGCTTCGCTTCCTTTGAGGTTTCCGAGTTCTTTCATGGCACGATCCGCATCAGGATTCTGCATAGCTGTGATTGCAAGTGCGATAAGGATTTCATTTGAGTGGAGTCGGGGATTGCGGCTACCCAAGTGATTGATTTTCAAACCTTGGATTGGTTTCACCACTTCTGGTTCAATTAATTTTGTTTCAGCATCAATGTTAGCGGACATCTTGATAGCATTGATCAATGCAGCCGCTGTTGGACCAAAGAGTTCTGAGTTCTTACCAGTAACGATTTCACCAGAAGGTAATTCAAGTGCTAGAGCGGGTCCACCAGTTTCTTCAGCTTTTTGACGTGCGGCAACAGCAACCTTTCTATCAGCTGGTGTGATACCTAGGTCATTCATGAGCAACTCAATTTTCTTAACGGCAGTTTCACCGACTTTTTCAGCCTTGAAATCAAGAACAGTTTGATAGTAGCGACGGATAATTTCCTGTTTAGATGCTTCAATGGCAGCGTCGTTATCAGTGATTGCAAAGCCAACCATGTTGACACCCATGTCAGTTGGAGATGCATAAGGAGACTCCCCCAAGATACGTTCCAGCATACGCTTAAGGACAGGGAAAATTTCAATGTCGCGGTTGTAGTTGACTGTGGTTTCTCCATAGGTTTGGAGATGGAATGGGTCAATCATGTTGACATCATCTAGGTCTGCTGTAGCAGCTTCATAAGCTAAGTTGACTGGATGATGAAGTGGGAGATTCCAAACTGGGAAGGTTTCAAATTTGGCATAACCAGACTTGATACCATTGATTTGGTCGTGGTACATGTTAGACATACAAGTTGCCAACTTACCTGAACCAGGCCCAGGAGCTGTCACGACAATCAAATTGCGACTAGTTTTGATATAGTCGTTTTTCCCCATACCTTCAGGAGAAATGATGTGATCCATATCTGTCGGATACCCCTTGATAGGGTAGTGAAGATAAGAGTCGATACCATTTTTCTCTAATTGATTACGGAAGGCATCTGCTGCCGGTTGTCCTGCATATTGAGTAATGACAACTGAACCAACAAAGATACCAAGTTCATTGAATTTATCGATCAAACGAAGCACTTCTTGGTCATAAGAAATGCCCAAGTCTCCACGAGCTTTTGAGTGCTCGATATTGCTAGCGTTAATAGCGATAACAACCTCAACTTGCTCCTTCAATTCTTGTAAGAGTTTGATTTTGTTATCTGGTTCATATCCAGGAAGGACACGAGCAGCGTGGAAATCTTCTAACATTTTGCCGCCAAACTCCAAGTAGAGTTTGCCGTCAAATTGGTTGATGCGCTCCAAGATATGGTCGCGTTGTAGATTTAAATATTGTTCAGAACTAAAAGCTTGTTTTTTCATTTTTTTACCTCTGACCTCTATTATATAAAAAAAAAGGAAGATAAGAAACAACGGAGGTTCGAAATAAGAAAAAAGATTGAAGCAAACGCTTGCATAAAATTAAGAAAAGGTCTATGATGGAATAAAGTGAATGTTAAAAGGGGAAAAAAGATGCAAGAAAAATGGTGGCACAATGCCGTTGTTTATCAGGTCTATCCAAAAAGTTTTAAGGATAGCAATGGAGATGGGATTGGTGATTTACCTGGGATTACCAGTAAGCTAGACTATCTAGCTAAGTTAGGGATCACAGCGATCTGGCTTTCTCCAGTCTATGATAGCCCCATGGATGACAATGGTTATGATATTGCCAATTATCAAGATATCGCGGCTATCTTTGGAACCATGGAAGATATGGATGAGCTGATTGCTGAAGCTCAAAAACGAGATATTCGAATCATTATGGATTTGGTTGTCAATCATACATCTGATGAGCATGCTTGGTTTATCGAAGCTTGTGAAAATCCTGATAGTCCTGAGCGAGACTACTATATCTGGCGTGATGAACCTAACGAATTGGAGTCAATTTTTAGTGGTTCTGCCTGGCAATATGACGAAAAGGCTGGTCAATATTACCTGCACTTTTTCAGTAAGAAACAACCAGACCTTAACTGGGAAAATGAAGAACTACGCCAAAAAATCTATGAAATGATGAATTTCTGGATTGATAAAGGGATCGGTGGATTTCGTATGGATGTTATTGACATGATTGGGAAAATTCCTGATCAGAAGATTGTCAACAATGGTCCTATGCTCCATCCCTATCTCAAGGAAATGAATCAGGCTACTTTCGGCGACAAAGAGCTCTTGACAGTAGGGGAGACATGGGGAGCGACACCAGAAATCGCAAAACTCTATTCAGATCCAAAAGGACAAGAACTGTCTATGGTCTTCCAGTTTGAACATATCTGTCTTCAGTATCAGGAAGGACAACCTAAGTGGCAGTACCAAAAAGAGCTAAATGTTGGGAAATTAAAAGAGATTTTCAACAAGTGGCAGACAGAATTAGGAGTTGAGGATGGCTGGAATTCCCTCTTCTGGAACAACCATGACCTCCCTCGAATCGTCTCTATCTGGGGAAATGACCGAGAATACCGCGAAAAATCTGCCAAAGCCTTTGCAATTTTGCTTCATCTCATGAGAGGAACACCCTATATTTATCAAGGCGAAGAAATCGGCATGACCAATTTCCCATTTGAAAAGCTAGATCAAGTAGAGGATATTGAATCCCTCAACTATGCGCGTGAGGCTCTTGAAAAAGGCGTTTCGATGGAAGAAATCATGGACAGTATTCGTGTCATTGGTCGCGACAATGCCCGTACTCCAATGCAATGGAATGAGAGCAAAAATGCTGGTTTCTCAGACGGACAACCTTGGTTGGCTGTTAATCCAAACTACGAAGCAATCAACGTTCAGGAAGCACTGGAAAACCCAGATTCTATTTTCTATACCTATCAAAAATTGGTAAAAATCCGTAAGGAAAATAGTTGGTTGGTGAGGGCTGATTTTGAACTCCTTGAAACAGCTGAAAAAGTATTTGCTTATATCCGTAAAGATGGGGACCGTCGTTTCCTAGTTGTGGCCAATTTGTCCAATCAGAATCAAGAGTTTGTAGTAGAAGAGTCACTTAAATCTATCTTGATTGAAAACACATCAGCAGAAGAAGTTTTGACTACACAGACCTTGGAACCATGGGATGCCTTCTGTATCGAATTAGCCAAATAACCCTAAAAGAGGCTGGGACAAAAGTCCTAGCCTCTCAATTGTCTTTGGATTACCGAGCAAGACGCAGTGGTTGAGTGGGCTATACTACGCTGATTTCATCAGCTTTTACAGCCCTACTCAACTGTGCGTAGGTGGGACGACGAAATCGAATTCTAACGAATTACCGATTTCTGTCCCACTCTTTTTTCTAAAATAAGTATAGAAATTTCTTTAATAAATATTTGTTTGAATTTTCTAAAAAATACCTTATAACCCCTTGCTTTTATATAAAAATAGGGTATAATGGTGAAAATAGTATTTTAAAGGAGAATACCGATGAAATCGAAAAAGTGGCTCGCAGTAGCAGGGATAACGATGAGCGCAGCTCTTCTTTTGGCGGCTTGTAGCAAGACTGAGAAAAAAGCTGACGCTCCGACAACATTTTCGTATGTATATGCTATTGATCCAACAACATTGGACTACAGCGTTACTAGCAAAAGCTCAACATCAGACGTCATTGCCAACTTGGTCGACGGACTCTTGGAAAATGACAAGTATGGGAATTTGATTCCATCTCTAGCTGAGGATTGGTCAGTTTCACAGGACGGTTTGACTTACACTTACAAGCTTCGTAAGGGTGTCAAATGGTATACTTCTGAAGGTGAAGAATATGCAGAAGTCAAGGCTCAAGACTTTGTGACTGGATTGAAACATGCGGCAGATGGCAAGTCGGATGGTCTAACTCTTATCCAAGATTCTATTAAAGGATTGGCAGAATATGTTAGCGGTGAGAGTAACGACTTCTCAACGGTAGGAATCAAGGCGGTCGACGATTATACTGTTCAATACACCTTGAACCAACCTGAAAGCTTTTGGAATTCTAAGGTGACAACAGCACCGATGCTTCCAGTTAATGAAGAATTCCTAAATTCTCAAGGTAAAGATTATGGAACACCAACACCGTCATCTATTCTCTACAACGGCCCATATATCTTGAAGAATCTAACTTCAAAATCAGTTATCGAGTACGAAAAGAATCCAAACTATTGGGATAAAGATAATGTTAAGATTGACCACATCAAGCTTACTTTCTATGATGGATCTGACCAAGAGTCATTGATTCGTAGCTTTGCATCAGGGTCATTCACAACAGCTCGTCTCTTCCCGACTTCTTCAAACTTTGAATCAACCAAGCAAGAATACGGAGATAAGATTGTCTATAGCCCGCAAGAAGCAACTAGCTATTACCTTACATTTAACGTAAACCGTCAATCTTACAACAAGACAGCTAAGACTGATGATGCTCAAAAAACATCAACAAAAGAAGCGCTTCTCAACAAGAACTTCCGTCAAGCCATCAATTTCGCGCTTGACCGTCATTCTTATGCGGCTCAGTTGAATGGTGAAGAAGGTGCAGACAAGATTATCCGTAATAGCCTTGTGCCTTTTGACTATGTCCAAGTAGGTGAAAAGACCTTTGGAGAATTGGCGCAAGAACAACTTGTCACCTATGGTGATCAATGGAAAGATGTTGCTTTGACAGACGGTAAAGATACTCTTTATAACCCAGACAAAGCAAAAGCTGCTTTTGAAACAGCCAAGTCAGAATTGCAAGCCAAGGGTGTAACCTTCCCAATTCACTTGGATATTCCAGTTGAACAAACAGATGTCATCGCTGTTCAACAAACAAACTCACTCAAACAATCTGTCGAAGCAGCGCTTGGAACTGAAAATGTTGTCATCGATGTGCTTCAAATGACAGATAATGAGAAAATGAGTATTACATCTCAAGCCAAGGTTCCTTCTCAAAAAGACTATGACTTGAATGGGACTGGTTGGGGACCAGACTATCAAGATCCAGCTACCTATCTAAATATCCTGGATGCTAAGAAGGGTTCTGCCCTTAAACACTTGGGTATCACAAAAGGTAAAGATCCAGAAGTCATGGCTCAAGTTGGACTTGATGAGTACAAGAAACTCTTGGATGATGCAGCATCAGAAACAACCGACCTTAACAAACGCTATGAAAAATATGCTAAAGCACAGGCTTGGGTATCTGATAGCTCACTCCTCATTCCTGTAGCGTCTTCAGGAGGTTCTCCTACAGTTAGTCGCACAGTGCCGTTTACAAAAGCCTACTCTCAAGTTGGTATCAAGGGTGATCCATTTGTATTCAAAGGCTTAGAGTTGCAAAATGATATTGTAACAGCTAAAGAATACGAAGAAGCTCTTAAGAAATGGCAAAAAGAGAAAATCGAAACAAATGCCAAATACCAAAAAGAACTAGCAAATCACGTTAAATAGTCTTTTGTAATGAATAAAGAAATCCTGTTTTGAAGCGGGATTTCTTTATTTTTTGGGCTCTTTGTCAACTGTAGTGGGTTGA
>NZ_KV807789.1:0-1300 GCF_001812125.1 Streptococcus sp. HMSC071D03 | reverse complement strand
ACTTTTTCTTTATGTTAAAGTAGAGGTGTCTTGTTAAGTCGTAGCTTCTTTTGGCGCTAGACGTCGTACAAAAAACTGGCAAGACACCTGTTTTAGATGGAATTTTATCAAAGTATGTCGGACGCTAGACGTCGAGTATTGAAAATGAAATCACTAAAATAAGGAATCATTCAAGACAAAGAGGTAAACATAATGCGGACAGTTTTTGGAATTGATGTGAGTAAAGCAAGCTCAGAAGTCGCTATTCTTGTGAATGGTAAAAGGGTTTATGGCTATACTATGCCTAATGACATTATCGGATTTTCTCGTCTACTGGAGGATCTAAAGACCGTGAGCAACCCCGAAATTGTTTTTGAAGCTACTGGCGTCTACTCTCGCCGACTTCAGGCCTTTCTAGAAGAATATAGCTATGACTATACACGTCTTAATCCTTTGGAAGCTAAGAAGCAACTTGATGGATTGCGAGTCCGGAAAACCGATAAAATCGATGCAGAGAAACTTGCTTCGTCACAATTTGTTTTAAACCGTAAGCCAACTTATGTTCAAGAAGAAGTCTATCAAAACTTGCATGATCTTAGCCGATTCTACCAAAATCTGACAGAGGATATCGTAAGGACGAAGAATAGGCTGCACAAAGTTCTTCAAATTGCCTTCCCAGAAATCGAGAATCTACTATCTACTCCTACAGGTGAGCAATATTGGAATCTCGTGTCCATCTTCCCAACCAAGCATTGGGTGCTGGAACTATCAGAAGCCGAATTGAAAGAAGCTATTCGCAACTCAACCTCTAAACGCATTTCAGAGAACAGAGTAGGTAACTTGACTGAGAAGTTAGTTGGATTGGCGAAGCAATCTTATTCTGGCATTTCAAAAACCTCTCCTATGGTAGAAGAGGTTAAATATGATGCACAGGAACTTATAAAGTTGACAAACCGTCGGGAACAAGTTTTACAACAGTTGATAGCGTTAGCTGAACCTCTACCTGAATATGAGATTCTTCTCTCTATTCCTGGTATCGCAGAAACAACGGCTACAAGCATTATTGGTGAATTAGGAGACATTCGTCGTTTTAAGTCTGCTAATCAAATCAACGCTTTTATCGGTATTGATCTCAAACACTATGAATCAGGAGATTTCCTAGGTCAAGAGCATATCACTAAGCGTGGGAATCCTTATGCAAGAAAAATTCTGTACAAATGTATTCACAATATCGCTTCAGCTAGCCATACCAATCCTTGCCATATCGCAGATTTCTATGAGAAACGAAAAAGACAATCGCAGATAACTTCAACTAAGCCAC
>NZ_KV807788.1:0-235 GCF_001812125.1 Streptococcus sp. HMSC071D03 | reverse complement strand
TCAAGAAATCAAGCTTAACCAAGGAACTAAAGGAAAAGATTCTCCACTATCATAATCAAAAGTTTTCTCCTGAAATGATGGTCAAGGCTAAAGGGGTTAACGTGGGCATTTCTACCATCTACTACTGGATTCATCATGGAAAATTGGGGTTAACCAAACAGGATCTGCTCTATCCTAGAAAAGGAAAATCTGTTAAGAAACAAGCTAGCACCAATTTTAAACCCGCTGGTCAATC
>NZ_KV807787.1:0-10437 GCF_001812125.1 Streptococcus sp. HMSC071D03 | reverse complement strand
CATCAACCCACTACAGTTGACAAAGAGCCCTTTTCTATCGCCTATTTCTTATCGGCTCTTTCCTTGTGGCGTTCATAGGCCTTTATCTGACGCTCAATTTCCTTTTTAATGGCTGGTTCTGGAGCATATCTCTCCTCCCAGTCATCTGGTTTTAGGATTTTGTGAGTAACTGGATCAAAATGAGCTTTTCCATCGGGAAACATTTTACCCATATTGGCTTGATGGACAATATCAAAAATCCTTTCTGGATCCACTCCCATCAAAACAAAGCTACCATAGGTGAAATACAAGGTATCAATTAAGGCATCTACTTGCCCTATCAAATCTTGTTGAGCAGGTGTCTTCTTGACTACTTTCTCTGCTGCTTGATCCAATGCTTGGTGTAACTGTCCAACTGCCCGTTCGAAGTCTTCTTCAGAAGAGCTAGCAGCTCGAACAAACTCGACCAGTTCTTCTATCTTAAATCCCGCTCTATGGGTGGCACCTTCTAAATCCCAAGCCTTTGGTTCTTCCTGAGTTCGTTCATCCATCATGTGGTGGAAGGTCTTGACCTTATTGAAATGATAGTCACGGCTGACAAAGACTTTCTCTGAAGCCAAAACACCAAAGTGTTCCAAGGCCTTGTGAATCCCATCTTGCTGGTTGCTGGTTGTGATATGCTTCGCCACTTCCTTGACACTGCTACTACCATTGCCCATAGCAACTGACATCCCAACACCCGCCAACATTTCTAGGTCATTATCCGAATCACCAAAGGCCATGACTTGATTGAGATCAAAACCATACTCTTTTCCGACTCGGCGAATGCCTTCTAACTTGGAATTTCCTTGGTTGATGACATCGGCTGCAAAAGGATTACTACGAGTTAATTTCAAGTCTTTAAAATCAGCTGCTGCTTTCTCAGATTCTTCTGGCGTCATTAGCATCAAAACTTGATAAATGGGCTGATTCATCAACTGAAGCAAGTCTTCTTCCTTCTGAGGAACAACCTTACTCACCATTCGATTAAAGGAATGACTAACTGTACGAGTCAACATAGAGGGGATAAAACGACTCACCCTTTGAGAAAAAGAACCTAGGCCAAAAGACATGATTTTCGAACCCAGCATGGCATCCTTGGTCCCTAGAGCAATCTCCTTGCCCTCTTTTTTGGCATAGGTGATCAACTGCCGTAAATGAGACTTGGAAAGAGGACTTGTAAACAAAACTCTGTCTTTATTAAAGATATATTGGCCGTTATAGGTTATGGCAAAATCCAGATCTAAATCTTCCATTAAATCCTTAACAAAAAAAGGTCCTCGCCCTGTCGCTACTCCAACAAGCACCCCCTGTTCCTTCACAATCTTAATCGCGTCCTTAGTGGATTTCAAAACACTCTTGCGATCGTTGACTAGTGTTCCATCGATATCAAAAAAAACAGCTTTGACTTCCATCCTACCTCATTCTCCCCTTTTGTGATACAATGATTATACCACATTTCAGAAAGAGTGAGTAAATCATGCCTAAGAAAATCCTTGTTTTACATACGGGTGGTACTATTTCCATGCAAGCCGATGACTCTGGCGCTGTTGTAACTAGCCAAGAAAACCCTATGAATCATGTATCCAATCCACTTGAAGGAGTTGAAGTCCACGCCCTCGACTTTTTTAATCTGCCAAGTCCCCATATTAAACCCAAGCATATGCTGGCCCTCTATCAAAAAATCAAAGAGGAGTCTGATCATTATGACGGTTTCGTAGTTACACATGGGACAGATACCTTGGAGGAAACTGCCTATTTCCTCGATACCATGGAGGTTCCTCACAAACCGATCGTACTAACAGGGGCCATGCGTAGTTCCAACGAACTCGGAAGCGATGGTGTCTACAATTATCTCAGTGCCCTACGCGTAGCGAGTGACGATAAGGCTGCTGATAAGGGTGTCTTGGTCGTGATGAATGATGAAATCCACGCTGCTAAGTATGTGACCAAGACGCATACGACAAATGTTAGTACCTTTCAAACGCCGACCCACGGCCCTCTTGGGCTCATCATGAAACACGAGATTCTCTACTTCAAAACAGCTGAACCCCGTGTTCGTTTTGACCTTGATAGGATCCATGGCTTGGTTCCAATTATTCCAGTCTATGCTGGCATGACAGAAGAACTCCTTGATTTGCTTCCTGTTGACCAGCTAGATGGTCTTATTATCCAGGCCTTTGGTGCTGGAAATGTCCCCAAGGAAACATCACAAAAATTGAACGCCCTTATTCAAGAAGGACTCCCAATCGCCTTGGTTTCTCGTTGTTTTAACGGGATTGCTGAACCTGTTTATGCCTATGAAGGGGGTGGCGTTTGTCTACAAAATGCTGGTATCTTCTTTGTCAAAGAGCTAAACGCTCAAAAGGCCCGTCTCAAACTCCTCATTGCTATCAATGCTGGCCTTACAGGGGATGAATTACGAGCCTATATGGAAGGATAATACTCTTCGAAAATCAAATTCAAACCTCGTCAACGTCGCCTTGCCGTAGGTATGGTTACTGACTTCATCAGTCTTATCTACAACCTCAAAGCAGTGCTTTGAGCATCTTGCGGCTAGTTTCCTAGTTTGCTCTTTGATTTTCATTGAGTATAAAAAAGTCGGTGAGATAGAAATTACTAGATCAAGTCTTGTTTTCTAGTTCACTCCGAGAGCTTCCAACCACCAACTTAATGCTTGAACCATTGACCAAAAAGTTTTTACTACTAAAAAGCGAGGTCGGGATTTTTATCCCGACCTCTTCTGGTTAATCTTTACGAGTTGAATGACGTTCTACCAAACCATGTGGCAAAAGAACTTCACGCTCTTCTAACTCTTCCTTATGCATAATCTTCGTCAACATACGCATACTAATAGCACCAAGATCATACAAAGGTTGCGCAATGGTGGTTAGGTTTGGACGAGTATAGCGCGCGATTTGTGAATCATCACTGGTGATAATTTCAAAGTCTTCCGGTACAGAAACTCCCTTGTCAGCAAGTCCGTTCAAAACACCTGCCGCTAATTCATCACCTGTTACAATCGCTGCTGTTGCTTTAGAAGAAATCAAGCGTTCTGCCAAGGCATAACCATCATCATAACGGTATTTTGATTCAAAAACAAGACCTTCACTGTAGTTAATTCCCGCTTCTTTCAAAGCATCTTTGTAACCAGCCAAGCGAATCTTGCCATTAATATCATCCACTAATGGTCCACTAACGAAGGCAATTTTTTTATTTCGTTTCAAGAGATGGCGGACTGCATCAACAGTAGCATGTTTATAGTCAATATTGACACTTGGAAGTTGGTGTTCTATGTCCACTGTTCCTGCAAGAACCACAGGTGTGCGTGAGCGTGAAAACTCTGAGCGAATCTTCTCAGTTAAATGATAACCCATGAAGATAACGCCATCCACCTGTTTAGAAAAGAGAGTATTGACCACAGATACTTCCTTTTCATCATCCTCATCACTGTTAGCAAGGACGATGTTGTATTTGTACATTTCCGCGATATCGTCAATCCCTTTAGCAAGGGTAGAGAAATAAGTGTTTGTGATATCTGGAATAACAACTCCAACTGTTGTTGTTTTCTTGCTTGCTAGACCACGAGCTACTGCATTAGGGCGGTAGTCAAGGCGATCAATGACCTCTAGAACTTTCTTACGGGTGTTTTCCTTGACATTCTTATTGCCATTGACAACACGACTGACAGTCGCCATTGACACTCCCGCTTCTCGGGCAACGTCATAAATTGTTACTGTATCATCTGTGTTCATTCCGTTTCCTTTCTACTTTGAAAATTTTGTTTTCATGATTCTACTGTTCTCATTTTACCACTAATTGTAAGCATTTTCAAGCATTTGATGAAGATTCGTTGAAAAAATTTCAAAATCATTCCCATCTTTTTAAAGGTAGTTGACTTTTCTTGATTTTTCTAGCAGTTTGCAGTATGATAATAAAAAAATCAATTAGGAGATAGGGATGGCTTTTACAGATTCTCATAGACGATGCGCTAGTTTCGGTGTAGTGACCAATTTACCCGACGATGTTATCGATTCAATCTGGTATATAATCGATCATTTTTTAAAGCATGTTTTTGATCTAGAAGATGAATTGGAATTTCGGCTTTTGAATAATGAAGGCTCCATCACTTTTCGTTTTTCTAGTCAACATCTTCCAACAACGATTGACTTTGACTTCAACCATCCCTTTGACCCACTCTATCCACCTAAAGTTCTGGTGCTAGATATGGATGGGAAGGAAACCATTCTCCTACCAGAAGAAAATGACCTATTTTAAAAACTCTAGCTTCCCCTATCTACTTAGGAAACTAGAGTTTTCTTATTTTTTCAATTCTTGATACAAGTGACGAATTGGTTGTTTCAGTATTGGATGGATGAAATGCGGAGCTATTTCTTGGAGTGATTCTAGGACAAAGAGGCGTTCAGCAATATAAGGATGAGGCAAGATGAGATCGTCTGTATAGATGATCTGGTCCTCTACAAAAAGCAAATCCAGGTCAATCAAGCGAGGTCCCCAATGAACCTCTCTAACCCGTCCCATCTCTGATTCAATCTCTAACAAGGTTTCTAACAAGATTGGAGCTGGCAACCAGGTTTCCACTTCAATGACTTGATTGGCAAAGCTATCCTGCTCCACACCACCCCAAGGCTCGGTCGTCAAGACACTAGACTCTTTGAGAATGTGGATGCCACGAGCTTGCATTTGGTCAATAGCTTGCTTGAGATTAGCCGCCTTATCCCCCATATTGCTTCCTAAAGCGATAAAGGCACGCTGTTTGCGACGGTGGATGGTTACTGAACAAGTATCCAGCGGTAGATGGATAGGTGCCCAAGGTTTTTTTAGTTCCAGCTCAATCTCTTGAACGAGAGGGTAGGTTTCAAAAGTACGCTCTACTAGTTTGTAGGCTACTGTTTCAATCAAGTCCTCAGTATTTTCCTGAAACCATGTCGTCCATTTCTGGCAAAGTTCTCCGTAATGTACAGAAGCAGTTAAATCCAAGTCTGTCGCAGCCTTGGTCATATCATAGGATAGGGTGGCTGAAACGACAAACTTCTGCCCCAGTTCCTTCTCACTAGGAAAGAGTCCATGAAAGGCGAAAATTTCTAGGTCTTTAATTCGCAGTTGATCCATAACTAGTCCTTTCTAGAAAAATCCGCCCAAAGCGGATTCTTTTTATACTCAATGAAAATCAAAGTGCAAACTAGGAAGCTAGCCGCAGGCTGCTCAAGACACTGTTTTGAGGTTGCAGATGGACGCTGACGTGGTTTGAATTTGATTTTCGAAGAGTATTATAGTCCCATTAAACGATAAGCCTGATCTCGAAGGTCCTTATCTGTTTCAAATAGACCACGAGCTACTGTCGTCAAGGTTGCAGTGCCTGGTTTTCTGACACCACGCATGCTCATACACATATGTTCCGCCTCAATGACAACAAAGGCTCCTTTAGCACCTAGATACTCCATCAAGGCATCGGCCACTTCGATATTCAAACGTTCTTGAATTTGTGGTTTTTTCGAATAAACTTCAACCGTACGGGCCAGCTTAGACAAACCTGCTACACGGCCATCTGGAATATAGGCAATATGCGCTCTACCATAAAATGGCAAGAAGTGGTGTTCACACATGGTATGGAAAAAGATATCCTTTTCTACCACCATATTATCGTCGATAATCTCAAAGGATTTTGACAGGTGCTCTTCAGCAGTTTGCCCAAGACCTGAAAAAATCTCTTGGTACATACGAGCGACACGGGCAGGTGTTTCCTGCAAACCTTCGCGATTTGCATCCTCACCAACTGCCTCGATAATCATTTTTACAGCTTCTTCAATCTTTTGTGTATCCATTCTAATTTTTCCTCTCCATTAGGTAGGCTCTCACTTGGGCTAAAAAGTATAATGAGCCCGTGATAATCCTAACTGTTTTTTTCTCTTCATTTTCTGATAATTTTTTGTCTAGAAATTCCTGCCAACTTTGGTAGTTGAGATTTCTAGAATCAGCCATCTCTTTCAAGACTTTTTCATCCGTCGCCCGACTATCCTCAAAATGAGTTAGTGTAATCTTAGTATTGGACAAAGTTTCTAGCAAGTCCAACATATCCTCCAAGGCCTTGGTTTTGATACAAGTAAAGAGGATTTCCTTCTGATAGTCCGTAAAGCGTTCTTTCAAAGTAGCCAACAAGGCCTTGATAGCATGAGGATTGTGTGCTCCATCCAAAATCATCAAGGGTTCTCTAGAAACAACTTCCAAGCGCCCAGGCCAGCTTGTTTCTTCCAAAGCTTGAGCCACTAAAGCATTATCTGGCAATTCTTGACCAGTCTCTTTGCAATAGCTATCTAACAAGGCCAGCGCCATCCCTGCATTCTCTATCTGGTGCAAACCAAGCAATCCTGTTTGGAAACGACCTTGTCTGACTGAGCTTGAATAATCAAAGATTTCGCCCGTCTCCACACTCTCATGATGGCTAACTTGATAATCTTCCCCATAAGCAAGCCTAGAAGCTTGTTTCGCTTTCACAATCTGGTCGATAACCGACAAGGCTTCTGGAGCAATGTGACCTGTTACCAAGGGAATACCTTGTTTGATAATACCAGCTTTCTGCTCTGCTATGGCTTCCAGGCTGTCACCAAGTAGGGCTACATGGTCCAGTCCAATAGTCGTAATTCCTGTTAAAATTGGCTGGCAGACATTGGTACTATCCAAAAGTCCACCCATGCCCACTTCCATGATAGCCACATCTACTTGCTCTGCGGCAAAGTAGTCATAGGCTATGGCTGTTATAATCTCAAATTCTGTCGTTCCTTGCAAGGCTTGATCATACTCTCCTTCAAGTAGTGAACGATAATCCGCCATCAAGGACTCTAATCTCGCTTCTGGGATAGATTCCCCATTAATGACAATCTGATCGGTATAATGAATCAGATAAGGAGAGCTAAAGACACCAACTCTTAGCCCCATCTTTTCCAACAGATTCTTCAAAAAAGCTATAGTAGAGCCCTTTCCATTGGTTCCACCAATATGGATGACCTTGAGTTTGAGATGGGGATTGCCACGCAAAGCTAACAGTTCCACCATTCGTTCCAATCCAAAATGCGGCTGGTCCGTCCGATAGTGAGCAATCCACTGATTGTTTTCAAATTCTTTCATCTTATTTATATTGTTTTAAATCTAAATTTTCCGCTTCATCAGCCAGACGAATAGCGGAGGCAATTTCAACTGCCATCCTGTGACTAGCTACGTCATGCACTCGTACCACTTCTACCCCCTGTCTCGCAGCGATACTGGTTACATGAGCAGAGGCCGTGTCCCGATTAAGGAAACCAAGTTCTGTCTCAGGATTGACTTCAAAACCATTCTCCTCTAGGATATTGATGACAAACCGCTTGCGCGACACTCCAAGAAAGATTGGATAACCTTTCTGATGTAGTTTATCCAAGTCCCGTAAAAGAATCAGATTTTCTTTCTTGGTCAGACCAAAGCCGATTCCTAGATCCAACAGGATATTTTCTTGTGCGATTCCAGCTTCGTCCGCTCTCGATAGGGCTCTGTCAAAGAAAGCCTCCATCAAGTCTTCAATTGGCATTTTTTCAAAGTCAGCTAACTCTTTTTCTGTAAAGGTTTGACCAAAACCAAAATGAGGGAAGATGAGCGAGCTAGGGTGCTGAGGTCGCGCCATGACTGGATTAAACATAATGACTACTTTCGCACCAGCCTTAGCAACCACATGGGCCATTTTCTCATCACCCATAAGACCAGTGATATCATTGACTATATTGGCACCAGCATCCAAAGCAGCTTCTGCTACCTGACTTTTCCAAGTATCAATAGAGATGAGGACATCACTTTCCTTGCGAATCGCTTTAATCACTGTAACAACACGCTGGATTTCCTCTTCTATCTCAACAACATAGCTACTGCCCGGGCGAGTTGATTCTCCACCGATATCTAAGATAGTGGCTCCTTCAGATATCAATTTTCGAGCCTGCTTCAAAGCTTCCTCAACAGCAAAAAACTGGCCTCCATCAGAAAAAGAATCTGGGGTGACATTGATAATACCACAAATAGCTGTTTTTGTAAGATTGTCTCTTTTTTTCACGTTCATCACTCAAATTTCATTTAGATTGGTATTCCTCTATTTTACTGTTTTTTTTGGATTCTGTCCAATTATCCCTCGGTACTCCCATACTTTAAAAGAACGCAAAAAAAGGAGAAGCTGAGTTCTCCTTTTTTATATTCTTATTTTTCAGTCAAAGCTGCAAGTCCTGGAAGAACTTTACCTTCAAGAAGTTCCATTGATGCTCCACCACCAGTAGAGATCCATGAGAACTTGTCTGCACGACCAAGGTTGATAGCTGCGGCAGCTGAGTCACCACCACCGATGATTGATTTAACGCCTGGTTGTTTCACGATAGCGTCCATGACACCGATTGTACCAGCTTGGAAGTCTGGGTTTTCAAATACACCCATAGGTCCGTTCCATACAACTGTTTTCGCACCAGTCAAAGCTTCGTCAAATTTAGCGATAGATTTTGGACCGATGTCAAGACCAAGGAAACCTGGGTCAACTGCTTCACCTTCAGTGTCTTTCACTTCAGTGTAGTCAGCAAATGCGTTCGCTTCTTTCGAGTCAACTGGCAAGATCAATTTGCCGTTTGCTTTTTCAAGAAGAGCTTTCGCAACATCCAATTTATCTTCTTCTACAAGTGAGTTACCGATTTCGATACCTTGTGCTTTGTAGAATGTATAAGTCATCCCACCACCGATAAGAACTTTATCAGCTTTTTCAAGCAAGTTTTCGATAACACCGATCTTGTCTGAAACTTTTGAACCACCAAGGATAGCCACGAATGGACGTTCTGGAGCTTCAACAGCTTCTTGGATGTATGCAATTTCGTTTTCAAGAAGGAATCCAGCAACTGCTTTTTCAACGTTTGCTGAGATACCAACGTTAGATGCGTGTGCACGGTGAGCAGTACCGAATGCATCGTTTACGAAGATACCATCTCCAAGTGATGCCCAGTATTTACCAAGTTCAGGATCGTTTTTAGATTCTTTCTTACCGTCAACATCTTCAAAACGAGTGTTTTCAACCAAAAGAACTTGTCCATCTTCAAGAGCGTTGATAGCTGCTTCCAATTCAGCACCACGAGTTACACCTGGAAGGAAAGTAACTTCTTGACCCAATTTAGCAGCCAAGTCAGCAGCTACAGGAGCAAGTGATTTACCAGCTTTGTCTGCTTCTTCTTTTACACGTCCAAGGTGAGAGAAGAGAATTGCACGTCCACCTTGTTCAAGGATGTACTTGATAGTTGGAAGAGCTGCAGTGATACGGTTGTCGTTAGTAATCACGCCATCTTTTACAGGAACGTTGAAGTCAACACGAACGAGAACTTTTTTCCCTTTCAACTCAACGTCTTTAACAGTCAATTTTGCCATTTGGAAAGACTCCTTAATTTTTTTTACGTGTTAATTATATCACAAAATCAATAAAAGAGATAGCAAAACCTTAAACTTTTCCAGTTCTTTATTGCCCTTTATTTCTTATTGTTTTATAATAAAAAATAAGATAAGGAGTTCTAAATGATGAAAAATACTCTAACAGATAAGCAAAAAGAGGCAGATTCAGACCTCAATATCATTGCCATTTTGACAATTCTTTCGTTTATAGGATACATCCTTTTCCAAAAACAAATACTTGATTTCTCTCACCAAACAGAGTTTCCCGTCTGGACTCGTCTTCTTTTTCTCGCAACTCTCCAGTTTTGTGTTGCTGGATTGGGGACTAGCGTGGTAATGATTCGAAGAAAAGAAAGCTGGAAACAATATGGTTTGCTAGCTAAACACTTCCTCCCAACCCTCATTCAGACGGCTACTCTCTGTCTCCCCTTACTTCTTTTTCTCATCAGTAGAGGGCAGATTCATTCCTATATCCCCTTTCAATCCATCCTCTTAACCAGAGAAGTTCTGGCAAGTTCTTTTCCGACAAATATCTTGGGTTTCCTCCTTATTGGACTTATCTGGGGATTCTGGGAAGGTTTTAATTATGTTGTCATTGCAAACAAAATTAACTGTCGCTTTCCATCACATCAGACTTGTCTTGATTACGGAGCCTTGACTTGTGCTCTTATCTGTCTGATGATTCATGGGATGATTAGCTTTCATCTCCATGCCATTTTAGAGGCTTTGTCTGTTTTTATCTTGATTTATGGTATGCTCGTCATTCAAAAGAGAACAGGCAACGCTTGGGGTTGTATTTTTATCTTCCTATTCATTTGGAACGCATTTTAACCCCCAAACAAGATTTTCACTTCTTAAACTCAAAAAAAGATTTGACTCTATTATGAATCAAATCTTTCTTTTTATTTCTAAGAAGTTACATTAAGCAAAGTTATAGTCAATTGAAACAAGAACAAGACAAAA
>NZ_KV807786.1:868-6036 GCF_001812125.1 Streptococcus sp. HMSC071D03 | reverse complement strand
TGCATCTGTACGTGGATCTACTACCTTAACAGTTACTGGAACTTCATCTGTCGAACCATCTGGATAAGTTACTATAACTGTACGTGTGACTTTACCATTGTTAACAGTTGGAGTTTCTCCAGCTTTCCATGCGTAAGTCGTTGTCGTACCTGGTGTTGTTCCTTTATCTGGCAAGTCAGACTTGTTGGCAATATAAGTCTCTGGTGATCCCAAATCTGGAACAGTTCCATTTGAAGTCAGATTCACTGTAGGATTTGTAGCTGTTGGTGTATATTTATCAGCTTGCTTACGGAACTCAATCTGAATATTGGCGTTATTAGCAGAGCCATTGTTTGTGTTGTTATTTGTCAGACCTTCTTGGTCATATCCACTAATATAACGATTCCAGATATTTTTGCTAGCGTCAGGATTAATTGTCTGACCTTTACCTACATACCCTGAAATATTTACCTTGTACGGATTAGTATCTGTCGCATTGCCAGCTTGACCTAAATTACTTGTCTTATCCGTGAAGTTAATACTTGTACCATTAGCAGGAAGTTCAAGACGACCACCATTTGTAACTTCGAAATTACCTGATGGTGCTACTGCTTGAGCATTGTCGTGAACCTTAATCTTATCCAAGCGACCACTGTTATCAGTTAAGTTCACATCAACGCTAAACTCTTCTTCACGATAAACGATAATCTTATGTGGGTTAGTGCCATCAATTTCTGCATTACTAATAGGAGTTAAGCTAGTAATTGTTGGAGCTACTGTGTCACGAACTGTGAAGGTTACAGGCACTTCATCTGTTGAACCATCTGGATAAGTAACTACCGCTGTACGTGTGACTTGACCATTGTTAACAGTTGGAGTTTCTCCATCTTTCCATGTATAAGTCGTTCTTGCACCTGGCGTTGTACCTTCAGTTGGCAAGTCAGACTTGTTGGCAATATAAGTCTCTGGTGAGTCATAACCACTGATTGTACCATCTGTCGCTACATCGATTTTAGAGCCTGTTACTGCTGTTGGTGTATATTTATCAGCTTGCTTACGGAACTCAATCTGAATATTGGCGTTATTAGCAGTGTTATTGTTTGTGTTGTTATTTGTCAGACCTCCTTGGTCATATCCACTAATATAACGATTCCAGATATTTTTGCTAGCATCAGCTTTGACTTCCTGATTTTTACCAACATGACCTGAAATATTAACTTTATATGGGTTAGTATCTGTCGCATTGCCAGCTTGACCTAAATTACTTGTCTTATCCGTGAAGTTAATACTTGTACCATTAGCAGGAAGTTCAAGACGACCACCATTTGTAACTTCGAAATTACCTGATGGTGCTACTGCTTGAGCATTGTCGTGAACCTTAATCTTATCCAAGCGACCACTGTTATCAGTTAAGTTCACATCAACGCTAAACTCTTCTTCACGATAAACGATAATCTTACGTGGGTTTTTACTATCAATTTCTGCATTACGATTATCAGTTAATTTAGTAATTGTTGGTGCTACCTGGTCAGCTGGTGTTATCTTAGCTGGAGTTGTTACATCAGGAACTTCAACAGTTGGTTGACCTGGTTCTGTAATCTTACCTATACCTGGGACATTACCTTCAGGTAAATCACTATTAGGTACTTTACCTTTACCGTCTTTACCGATTGTGACTGGGATTGGCTTGTCACCTTTACCTGGGATTTCTACCTTAGTTTCTGGTGGGTATGTTGAGCCATCTGGTTTCTTCGGTGTTACTGTAACGTCACCTGTCTTAGGATCTTGATTCAACTCTAATGTTGGTGTAATAGATTGTGTAACCTTGACAGTTGATGTAAACTCCGCACTTTGTCCAACGTTATTGACAGACTTGACCTTGACCTTATAGTCGCCAGGATCTGAAGCAACACGACCTGTGATAATAAGCTTGTGCTCATAATCACTCACTTTTTGAACTTCAACTTTTTGATCTTTAAGTTCCAGCTTACTATCCACTAACTTGATAGAATCAGCTGGATTATAACCTAGTTTTGGATCACCAAGTGAAAATCCTGCTAGATTATCTTTAGTTGTAAATTCAAGTCGAATTTCCTTACCTTTTTCGATAGTTTGATCAGCCCCCGTCACCTTAGGAGATGGCAAACCATACCATTGCATATCATTTCGGTGGGTGCTGAACTCATAGGAGCGCATCCCTGCTGCATACATGAGTGGAGTCCCCTCAGCAGCCTTGGTTTTGAAACGAAAGATATAGTTTGATGCACTATCCTTAGTTCTACCACGATAATCAATATCAAAATGATAAACTCTTTGCGTATGCTGGATCAACCAATCCTTCAAATAATCTGATACCAGAACATCCTTCTCCGTTGTCGTACGGGCACCACCTGTACGATTAAAATAGAGTGTATCAGGTTTTAAAATGATTTCTTCAAATGTTTTAATCTCTCCATCAGCACCTTTCCAGAAAGCATCGGTAGTGGCGGCTTTGCCCCAAGCCTGCTCGATAGCTCCACCAGGGGTACCAATGTTAACATCCTTAGACGTAGAGCTAACCTGATCTTTAAAGATGTCGTATAAGTTTCGTGGTAATCTTCCTTGAGTTTCAATACGTCGTTTTCCACCAGAACCACCCCAGTAACTACCAAATGATGCCGAACCGTCGTCTACCAAGGTATGACCAGTTGGAATGGTAAACCAAGCATGGGCATTTTGGTGGTTTTCAGGATTAGCTTCAAACTCAATTTCCCAATCGTATGTATCTCCGTTTTTAGTGACATCAACCTTAACGACATCCTTGACATCCTTAACTCTTTGTTTATCCGCAGTATTTTGGTTACGGTCTCTAAAGAGCATGGTACCAGCTGGATAACCTGAGCCATCTCCTTCCTTTGTGAAGTAGAGCCCAACAGCATTGTCATAGGTTGCCCCCGCATCAGCGCGAAGCGTTGTCCCAACTGGGATAGCTGCGCCATTACGGACGTCATTACGCCCAGAAGTCAAACGATTACGTGCAATCATAACAGAGCTTTCGTTACGTTTGATGACACGATTCATATCCTCAACATCACGAAGGCTAACTTCTACACCACCAAATGCAGACTTGGCTACTGCAACTTGGGCGATAGCTTTTTCCAAGATTTCACGTGTCAAGTCATTCTCTGGTGTTTGGGCGATAGCCTGCTCCAAACGATCAATAGATACTTTGAGACTAGCTTTAGCTTTTTCCAGTTGCTCAGCATTAGTATTTTCTGAAGTTTCCTCAGACTTAGCTGAAATTTCTGGAGTTGGCTTCGCTACTTCTGGCTTGATTTCTGGAGTTGCTTCCTGTGTACTTTCGTCATTTTTATCTGCTTTGACTTGAGGAGTTTCCACTGCTCGTAGTTGGTCCAAAACATTGGTCAAGCGAGCTACCAAAGCGTCCACTTCTTCTTGACTCACTTTTGAATTAGCAAGAGTCTGTTCAGCCTTGACAAGTTCTTCCTTGGCGCGGACTAAAAGATCTGTATTCGCAGTTTCCTTGACGTGAAGCTGGTCTTTTAACTGTACCACAAGCTGACTTGCAACAGCTGTATCCACTTTTATAGAACTAGTAGGCTTTTCCTTATCCTGCGATGCTAGCGGACTAGTATCTTGAGTTAAAGCCTCTACATGAGGTTGTTCAACAGGTGTTACGCTATCCGCACTAACGACGCGCGCACCCAAAAACATCAGCGCTGCAACAGCAACTGAAGCCGCACCGAAACTATACTTACGAATAGAGAAGCGTAAGACTTTTTCCTGTTGCCGACGCTTTACTCTACTTAGTGAATTTGATTTTTTTTCCATAGTTCCTCCTTATATTAAAGACAAAATCAAATTGAGAAGCAGTATTCCCTCTGGGGAATAATACAATAAAAATCACTCTTTTGAGCAATTTTTACACATTACAGCTATTACAGCTATTACAGCTATTACAGCTATTACAGCTCGATTATATCATTTTCAATTCATTTAAGCAATCATAAAGCCATTCAACCTCTCGAATAAAGCGCAAACATATGCGAACGTTTATAACACATTAATATACAGCTTGTTTAAATAAAACAGAAAGATTCTCCTTTCTGATGACATTCTCTCTATATATAGTTAATTGAAATAAGATATGAACAAAGAGATTAGGAAAATCAAAACAATTTCTAATAAATGTTTTAGAATCCATGGCGTACTACTCTAAGTTCACTCCACTATAGTAGATTGGCAAGTGTACTAATCGCTCACCGATTGAGAACTTTTGGGAACATTTCAAAACTGAGCACTAGGATTAAAGACATACAATATTTTGAGAGGGGGTTGGTACCAATACTGATACCTCCCTTTTTCAAGAATAAAACAACGGCCTTGTACCTCTTCAAATGAGGAACAAAGCCGTTTCTTGATCTTTTGTATTCATTGTCCACTTAACAATGAACCATTCATATTTTGACTAAATTTTTAGTCTTCTTTTTTCTTTCCAAGAGCAAGTCCGAGGCTACTTAGCATACCAAGAAGTCCTAGAGATGCAAGAGTTACATTTGATTCTGTTCCTGTATTTGGTAATACATTTTGAGAATCTTTTGATTCTGTTCCTGTATTTAGCAATACATTTTGAGAATCATTTGATTTAACTCCATTGTCAATAGTAGTCTTAGTATCTACCTGATTTGCATTCGGAGTAACAGCATCTTGAATTGGAGTTGTTGGCGCAGGTGTATCATGACCAGAATTTCCATTAGTATCAGGTGTGACTGGAGTGACTGGAATTGTATTTGGATTTGTATTTCCACTTACTTTTCTGAAAATGTGAGTAATTACTGGTTCATTTTCATCAATCACAGTTCGTACAAATTCATATACTGGAATTGATCCATGTTCAGCATCCTTTTCATTACCTGTCTTAACGGATGGTTTCAATACATTTCCGTCTTCATCAATCCATCGAACCTCAATCATTAGCTCTGGTAATGCATTTGAACCCCCTAATACATCGTTTTCAAAAGTTGTTACCTTAGGAACTTCCACAGATGATTTACCTGGTTCAGTAATCTTACCTGTACCTGTTTTTTCTACGTTTGGTAGATCACTGTTTGGTACTTTACCTTTACCATCTTCATCGATTGTAACGACGATTGGATTACCATCTTTACCTGGGATTTCTACCTTAGTTC
>NZ_KV807786.1:0-768 GCF_001812125.1 Streptococcus sp. HMSC071D03 | reverse complement strand
CCATCTTTACCTGGGATTTCTACCTTAGTTCCTGATGGATATGTTGACCCATCTGGTTTCTTCGGTGTCACTGTAACATCACCTGTCTTAGAATCTTGTTCTAACTCTACTGTTGGTTCTTTTGTTGTTCCATAAGTTCGAACGGTTGTTGGAGTTACCTTACCTGTTTTTGGATCAACTTCATAGGTAGTGGTATCAATCACATCATGACCTTCAGAATCTTTAGATTGTTCAACCTTAGTTTTCGCACCAACTTTAACGATTGTCTTACCTGCCGGGGTGACAACTGGGGTACCAACGTGTTCTGTGATATGACCGTCGTTTGAATCTACATCGTAAGTGGTTGTAGTAACTGTTTTACCTTTAGCTCCTTCAACGCGTTCATTAGGTGTGCCAACTTCTCGTTCACCATCTCTAACATACTCAACTTCTGGTTCAATCAGTGTTTCTACGACTTTATCCTTAGCTGCGACTTTGACAATAGTTGCTGTTGGATTTACTACTACTGGTTTTCCTACTGTTTCTGTAATAGCGCCTGTAGTAGGATCAACACTATACGTTGTTGTGGTAGTGCTTGAACCTGCTTGTCCTGCTTCTTCCACATTTGGTTGATCTTTGTCGCGTGTATCATCTTTTACATATTTCTTAGGTGATGGGATTTCTGTTGTTTCTACTTTATCCTTAGCTGCGACTTTGACAATAGTATTCGTTGCTTCTTTCGTACGAACTGGTTGACCTTCACTTGCTGTAATCTTTCCAGTATTAGGA
>NZ_KV807785.1:0-764 GCF_001812125.1 Streptococcus sp. HMSC071D03 | reverse complement strand
AGAGAGTAGAAGCAATTACAAAAGATTATAAGTTACATCAAGATATTGAGAAAAATGTGGAGCAGCGTAAGGAAAGAGAAACATCATTGTAAAAAATAATTATAAATATAATTATAAACATGTTGACAAATATAATTATAATGGTATAATAGAAATATAGAAAAAGGATGGAGAAATAGAATGAAGATTATCACATTTGCCGCTATCAAAGGCGGTGTTGGAAAAACAACTTTGACATTTAATTATGGAGAATGGTTGGCTCGCAAAGGTCATAAGGTTCTCTTTATAGATTTAGACCATCAGTGTAATTTGACTCAGTGCTACAATATTTACGAAAGTCAGAATACGATTGCGAATGCTTTCAAAGGAGGCAACGTGGATATTAAGCAAGTCAAGGAAAATATCAGTCTAATTCCAGGTTCAGTTCAGCTGGACTCGGTGGAACGAGATCTGGAGAATAGCGATAAGAAAAATATGTTACTTTATCTTTGGCTAGAGGATAACTACGAAAAGAAGAAGTTGGGTCAGTTTGACTATATCTTGATTGATTGTAGACCGGACTTCGCGACAGCTACTAAAAATGCTGTTGCGGTCAGTCACGCTATTATTAGTCCATTGACTCCTTCAGAGTTTGGTTATAATGCCAAATTCAATCTATCAACTCGGTTAGAAGCATTCAGAAAAGATGTAATTGACTATCGCACAAGAGAATCATACATTACTGCTGAGTTATATTTCTTAGCAAATATGATTCGACCAAACTA
>NZ_KV807784.1:14206-46223 GCF_001812125.1 Streptococcus sp. HMSC071D03 | reverse complement strand
CTTTTGTCTTGTTCTTGTTTCAATTGACTATATATTGTAGCACTTTTTAAAAGAAAACAAAAAACATACAAAAAACTATCTTGTATGTTTTTCACTATACCTGTTTCAAAAAATAAAGAGCTAGCCGAATCTAACTCTTTTCCTATGCGGAGAGAGGGACTTGAACCCTCACGACCTAAAGCGGTCACAGGATCCTTAGTCCTGCGCGTCTGCCAATTCCGCCATCCCCGCGTCGATTACTTTACTAGTATATCAACTTTCATAATCTTTGTCAACACTTTTTTCAGATTTTTTTCAGTTTTTTTGAATACATTATTCTTTGATTTCAACGAGGTTTTCATCAAGGAGTTTCGCTCCTAATGTATTCTTAAAATGTCCAAGTGCAAACTGGTGGTTTTCAGGCCAAATGGATGCGACTGCTGACTTGACAACTTCTATCTGATACCCAAGATTATAGGCATCGATAGCCGTATGCAATACACAGATATCTGTAAGAACACCTGTTAAGATAACTGTATCCACGCGACGCTCTCTCAGACGGATATCCAAATCTGTGCCAGAAAAAGCCGAATAGTGACGTTTGTCCATCCAGAAAACACGACTATCCTGGGCCTGTTCCTGATAAAATTCAGCTAACTTACCATATAGATTACGCCCGCTAGTCCCAATCAGATTATGAGGGGGAAAAAGTTTACTTTCTGGATGAAAGACATCATTTTCCTCATGAGCATCAATGGTAAAGAAAATATAATCTCCACGGTCAAATGCTAATCTAGTTACCTGATTGATTTCTTCTGATATTGCTTGAGCAGGAGCTCCTGCTGTCAATTTTCCATGATCCGCTACAAAATCTTCTGTATAGTCAATAGAAATTAAAGCCTTAGCCATTAATAGTCCCTCTTTTTCACTTCTTCAAAAATATCTGGGATTAAAACTTTTAGATAAGTTCCCTTCATACCCAATGAACGACTTTCAATAATCCCTGCTGATTCGAGCTTCCGAAGAGCATTGACAATCACTGAACGAGTAATACCGATGCGATCTGCGATAACTGAAGCTGTCAATTGTCCTTCTTTGCCATCTAGTTCTGCTAAAATCGCAGAGACTGCACGCAATTCAGAATATGATAGTGTATTGACCGCCATAGTCACTGCTGTGCGACGGCGGATATTTTTCTCATCTTCTTCACGTTGGAAGTTCAAAAGCTGAATACCAACCACCGTGCTAGCAATCTCAACAAGGATCAAATCCTCATCTTCGAATTTCTTGTCATTTCGCCAAATAATCAAAGAACCCAATCGAATCCCAGAAACGTGGATTGGAGCAATAGTTGTTAAACCATCTGGGAAGTCTGAGCGACTTTCAGTTGGGAAAATAGTCAAATCATGTTCCACAGGGAGGTTGGCCTCCGTATCGTAGATCATATTTGCCCCTTGGATATAGTCCTCAGGGAAAATCTTTGTTTGGAAGAACTGCTCTACACGATCGGTGTTTGTTTTATAGCGCATAAAGTAGCCCAACAAACGCCCCTTGCTATTGACGATACAAGCATTGCAGTCGATGATATCGGCTAATTGACGTGTAATGGCATTATAGGGAAGTTCATCCTGTAGTTGCTCCTCCGAACGCTTTAAGATAGATGTGATTTTTCTCGTTTTTTCTAATAAATGTGCCATTTTTCACCTCGTATTTAATCGCTTCCATTATATCACAAAACTGTCTTTATTTCAATAATTATCTGAAAATTGCTTATTGCATTGCAATTCTCTTACATTTGCAATTTTTTATATTTTTTTCAATTTTCTTGTTGACAGATCCTCCATTTTTTGATAATATAATATTACAAGATAACAAATATATAAATCTATTTTCTCGTATGAAACTTTTCTTGACTCTCGGTCTCCTTATATATAAAAGCGATCCACCACAGTGAACCGCTTTTTTTATTATTTATCACCCTTGTTTCGAATCACAAAGCCTGTTTTCTTTTCGCTAGATGTTGTGCGAGGTTTTTTGTTGTCCTTACGGTAACGTTTTTCCTTATCAAAGCGGTCGTTTCTGCGACTGCCTTTTTTGAAATCATCCCGACGTTCACCACGACGATTGTCACGACGGCGTTCACGATCACGACGGTCATCTCCACGACGACCTCCCTTACCTTTCCCACCGAATCCATTACCTGATGGTTTAAACGGCAGTGGTTTTTCACGTGCAATCTCAACTTCTGGAAGACTATCTGGATCCTGAACTGTTAAGCTAAGAATGTACATAGCCAATTCTTCAGGACTGAATTCAGCTGCTAATTTACGGGCATCTTTGCTAAATTTCTCGAAGTTTCCACGAATAGCTTCATCAGCAAAATCACGTTCAATTTTCTTGAGAGCAACTTGTTTCTTAGCTTGGAAGGCTTCTTCTGCACTTGCCGGCTTGAGACCTTTCATACGTTTCTTAGTCAAGTTCTCAATGATTTGGAGATAACCCATCTCATTAGGTGAAACGAAGGTAATAGACTGACCTGACTTACCTGCACGACCTGTACGACCGATACGGTGAACATAACTCTCAGGGTCTTGTGGGATATCGTAGTTGTAGACATGGGTCACACCTGAGATATCTAAACCACGAGCCGCAACGTCAGTTGCTACGAGGACATCAAGGTTGCCATTTTTAAAATCACGAAGGACACGAAGGCGTTTGTTTTGGTCCAAATCTCCATGAATCCCTTCTGCACGGAAACCACGGATTTTAAGCCCACGAGTCAACTCATCCACACGACGTTTAGTACGACCGAAGACGATAGACAACTCAGGTTGATCAACATCCATGAGACGAGTCATGGTATCAAATTTTTCTTGTTCCTTAACTCGGATATAGTACTGGTCTACCAGTTCTGTTGTTAATTCTTTGGCAGCAATCTTCACATGCTCAGGTTCTTTCATGAACTGAACACCAATACGTTTGATAGCATCTGGCATAGTCGCTGAAAAGAGCAAGGTTTGACGATTTTCTGGAACACGAGAGATGATGGCTTCGATGTCTTCAAGAAAGCCCATGTTCAGCATTTCATCAGCTTCGTCTAAAATCAAGGTTTCAATATCATGCAATTTCAAGGCCTTGCGTTTAATCAGGTCAAGAAGTCGTCCTGGTGTTCCTACTACGATATGAGCCCCTGATTTAAGAGCCTTGATTTGTTTTTCAATGCTTGAACCACCATAGACTGAACGAACTTTTACACCCTTGCTTCTACCAAAGCGGAAAAGCTCTTCTTGGCTTTGAACAGCCAGTTCACGAGTTGGGGCAATGACCAAGGCTTGGATAGTTGCTTCTTCTGTACGAATTTTTTCAAGGGTTGGTAAGCCAAAGGCTGCTGTTTTCCCTGTACCAGTCTGTGCTTGACCGATAACATCTTTTCCTTCAAGAGCCAAAGGAATAGTTTGCTCTTGGATAGGACTTGCTTCTACAAATCCTGCTTTATCAACTTCTGCCAAAAGGTCAGCAGACAAGTTAAATTCATTAAATTTCACGTTATTCTTCTTTCTAAAGGTGGTGCGAAGCCACCCTATAGCGCTTAGTTTATACTTTTCTTTTCATGACGTATTTTCATATCTTCTATGAAAGATCGTGTTGCTTCTTTTCCACTAAAGAAAAGTACTGCTTTCTTTGCAACTTATCTAGTATAACACAAGAAATGGTTAAAAGATAGTCAGACCCTCTGATTAAATCATGTAAACGATTTTTTAGCTTAAGTATTCGTAATATCTTCAATTTGATTAATCAATAACATTCATAAATGACTTGCTCTCAAGGCGGAAGTCTCTTTAATTTTCCGTAGCAGATTTGTGAAATTATTTTTTTCTTGTGCTAGAATGAAATCAAACAGGAGGATTTAAAAATGTTAACATACGATTTAATTGTCATTGGATTTGGTAAGGCAGGTAAAACTCTTGCTGCCAAACTAGCTTCAGCTGGTAAAAAAGTTGCTCTTATCGAACGTAACAAGGCTATGTACGGTGGAACTTGTATCAACATCGGTTGTATTCCAACTAAAACCTTGTTAGTTGCTGCTGAGAAAGACTTGTCATTTGAAGAAGTCATGGCAACAAAAAATATGATTACCAGTCGCCTTAACGGTAAAAACTATGCTACAATCGCTGGTACTGGAGTTGATATCATTGATGCCGAAGCCCACTTTGTTTCCAACAAAGTCATCGAAATTCAAGCTGGTGACGAAAAACAAGAACTAACTGCTGAAACAATTGTCATCAACACTGGTGCTGTTTCAAACGTATTGCCTATCCCAGGTCTAGCAACTAGCAAAAATGTCTTTGATTCAACAGGTATCCAAAACTTGGAACAATTACCAGAAAAACTCGGAATTCTTGGTGGTGGAAACATTGGTCTTGAATTTGCTGGTCTTTACAATAAACTTGGCAGCAAGGTAACAGTCTTAGATGCAATGGACACTTTCTTACCTCGTGCAGAACCTTCCATCGCAGATCTTGCTAAACAATACATGGAAGAAGACGGCATCGAATTGCTTCAAAACATCCATACTACTGAAATCAAAAACGATGGTGACCAAGTTCTTGTTGTGACTGAAAATGAAACCTATCGTTTCGATGCCCTTCTCTATGCAACAGGACGTAAACCAAATGTTGAACCACTTCAACTTGAAAATACAGATATTGAACTTACTGAACGTGGCGCTATCAAGGTAGACAAACATTGTCAAACAAACGTTCCTGGTGTCTTTGCAGTTGGAGATGTCAACGGTGGACTTCAATTTACCTACATTTCACTAGATGACTTCCGTGTTGTATACAGCTACCTCGCTGGTGATGGCAACTACACACTTGAAGACCGTCTCAATGTGCCAAACACTATGTTCATCACACCTGCACTTTCACAAGTTGGTTTGACTGAAAGCCAAGCAGCTGATTTGAAACTTCCATACGCTGTCAAGGAAATCCCTGTTGCTGCTATGCCTCGTGGTCACGTGAATGGAGATCTTCGTGGAGCCTTCAAAGCTGTTGTCAACACTGAAACTAAAGAGATTCTCGGTGCAAGCATCTTCTCAGAAGGATCACAAGAAATCATCAATATTATTACTATTGCTATGGACAACAAAATCCCATACACTTACTTCACAAAACAAATCTTCACTCACCCAACCTTGGCTGAGAACTTGAATGACTTGTTTGCGATTTAGTTTTATCAAGCAGCCCTCCTTGGGCTGTTTTTTTTTCTAAAATCTCAAATCTGTCTTTTTCAGCTTTTATGATATAATAGAAATATGAAATTAAAAACTACTTTGGGCCTTCTTGCTGGACGTTCTTCTCACTTTATTTTAAGTCGTCTCGGACGTGGAAGTACGCTCCCTGGGAAACTGGCCCTTCAATTTGATAAAGATATTTTACAACATTTAGCGAAGAACTACGAGATTGTCGTGGTTACTGGTACCAATGGAAAAACCCTGACAACCGCCCTCACTGTCGGTATTTTAAACGAAGTCTATGGTCAAGTTTTGACCAATCCTAGTGGTGCCAATATGATTACAGGGATTACCACCACCTTCTTGACAGCAAAATCCTCTAAAACAGGTAAAAACATTGCAGTTTTAGAAATCGACGAGGCCAGTCTTTCCCGTATCTGTGACTACATCCAGCCAAGTCTCTTCGTCATCACCAATATCTTCCGTGACCAAATGGATCGTTTCGGTGAAATTTATACGACCTATAACATGATTTTGGATGCTATTCGGAAAGTTCCTACTGCTACTGTCCTGCTAAACGGTGATAGTCCGCTTTTCTACAAGCCTGCAATTTCAAATCCTGTTCAGTATTTTGGTTTTGATCTAGAAAAAGGTCCAGCGCAACTTGCTCACTACAATACTGAAGGTATCCTCTGCCCTGAATGTCATAGCATTCTTAAGTACGAGCTCAATACCTATGCCAACTTGGGTGCCTACATCTGTGAGAATTGTGGTTGTAAACGTCCTGAACTGGATTATCGTCTGACTGAACTGGTTGAGTTAACCAACAATCGCTCTCGTTTTGTTATCGATGGACAAGAATACGGTATTCAAATCGGTGGACTCTACAATATCTACAATGCTCTGGCTGCGGTTGCTATTGCCCGTTTCCTTGGAGCAGAGCCACAACTGATCAAACAAGGGTTTGACAAGAGCCGTGCTGTCTTTGGTCGCCAAGAAACCTTCCATATCGGTGACAAGGAATGCACACTGGTTCTTATTAAAAATCCTGTTGGTGCTACCCAGGCCATCGAAATGATCAAACTAGCTCCTTATCCATTTAGTCTATCTGTTCTCCTCAATGCCAACTATGCGGACGGAATTGATACCAGCTGGATTTGGGATGCTGACTTTGAGCAAATTACTGATATGGACATTCCTGAAATCAATGCGGGTGGAGTTCGTCATTCTGAAATTGCTCGTCGTCTACGTGTTACTGGCTATCCAGCTGACAAGATCACTGAAACAAGTAGCCTGGAACAAGTTCTCAAAACGATCGAAGCTCAAGAATGCAAGCATGCCTATATCCTTGCGACTTATACAGCTATGCTGGAGTTCCGAGAACTTCTTGCCAATCGTCAGATTGTTAGAAAGGAGATGAACTAATGGTTTTTACTTCACTTTCCTCAAAAGACGGCAACTATCCATACCAGCTGAATATCGCTCACCTCTATGGCAACCTCATGAACACCTACGGAGATAATGGGAATATCCTCATGCTCAAGTACGTCGCTGAAAAGCTTGGGGCTCATGTGACAGTTGACATCGTTTCACTTCATGATGATTTCGATGAAAATCACTACGATATTGCCTTTTTCGGTGGCGGTCAGGACTTTGAACAGAGCATCATTGCTGGTGATTTGCCAGATAAAAAAGAAAGCATTGACAACTTTATCCAAAATGATGGGGTCGTCCTAGCTATCTGTGGTGGCTTCCAGCTATTAGGCCAATACTATATTGAAGCTTCCGGAAGACGCATAGAAGGTCTAGGTGTCATGGGACATTACACACTCAACCAAACCAATAACCGCTTCATCGGTGACATTAAAATTCATAATGAAGAGTTTAATGAAACTTATTATGGTTTTGAAAATCACCAAGGCCGCACCTTCCTCTCAGATGACCAAAAACCGCTAGGTCAGGTTGTTTATGGAAATGGAAACAATGAAGAAAAGGTCGGTGAAGGTGTTCACTATAAAAATGTCTTTGGTTCCTACTTCCACGGACCTATCCTCTCCCGAAACGCCAATCTCGCTTATCGCTTAGTAACCCTTGCCCTCAAAAAGAAATACGGTCAGGATCTTGTCCTTCCAGCTTACGAAGATATTCTCAGCCAAGAAGTTGCTGAAGAATATGGCGATGTTAAGAGCAAAGCAGATTTTAACTAATATTTAGATTCCAACTTGCTTCGGCTGTTGGAATTTTTTTACCTTCATTTCCCCTTCTCTCTTGCATTTTCTGCTGTTTTTTGCCAAAATAGAGGGGTAGAAAGAAGGTAGCATATGTCTAAATTACAACAAATCTTAACTTATCTTGAATCAGAAAAGCTAGACGTCGCTGTCGTATCTGACCCCGTCACAATTAATTACCTCACTGGCTTTTACAGTGATCCACACGAACGTCAAATGTTCCTCTTTGTCCTTGGAAACCAAGAACCACTTCTCTTCGTTCCAGCTCTTGAAGTTGAGCGTGCAACTAGCACTGTCTCATTCCCAGTAGTTGGCTACGTGGACTCTGAAAACCCTTGGAAGAAAATCCAAAATGCTCTGCCACAGCTTGATTTCAAACGTGTAGCAGTTGAGTTTGACAATCTCATCTTGACTAAATACCACGGTTTGAAAACTGTCTTTGAAAGTGCTGAGTTTGAGAACTTGACTCCATTAATCCAACGTATGCGCTTGATCAAATCAGCAGACGAAGTGCAAAAGATGATGGTTGCAGGTGTTTACGCCGACAAGTCTGTTAAAGTTGGTTTTGACAATATCTCTCTTGATAATACGGAAACAGATATCATCGCGCAGATTGACTTTGCTATGAAACGTGAAGGCTATGAAATGAGCTTTGATACTATGGTTTTAACAGGTGATAACGCTGCAAATCCGCATGGTATCCCTGGAGCTAACAAGGTTGAAAACAATGCCCTTCTCCTCTTTGACCTCGGTGTGATGGTCAATGGTTATGCATCAGATATGACTCGTACAGTCGCTGTTGGTAAACCTGACCAGTTCAAGAAAGATATTTACAACTTGACTCTGGAAGCCCAACAAGCTGCCCTTGACTTTATCAAACCTGGTGTGACAGCTCATGAAGTAGACCGCGCAGCTCGTGAAGTGATTGAAAAAGCTGGCTACGGTGAGTACTTCAACCACCGTCTCGGTCATGGTATCGGTATGGATGTCCACGAATTCCCATCCATCATGGAAGGAAACGACATGGTTATCGAAGAAGGCATGTGCTTCTCAGTTGAGCCTGGTATCTACATCCCTGGTAAAGTCGGTGTCCGCATCGAAGACTGTGGTGTTGTTACCAAAGATGGCTTCGACCTCTTTACAAGTACCAGCAAAGATTTACTTTATTTTGATTAAAAAGTATATTACAAAAAATAAGATGGAAAAGCTTAACTTTCCATCTTATTTTTTGATCTGATAATAAATTTTATCAGCTTTATAACCTTTTCGTCTCACACCATCTGGAATCGTCTTCCAAAAAGTCATACCCGCCTTTTCCATAACTCGACCAGAGGCAGGATTTAAACTTGCATAGCAGGCATTAACCTCTTTAAATTCAATCTCATCCAGACAGTATGATAAAACTGCCTTCAAGGCTTCTGTCATGAGTCCTCGTTCCCAGTAGTCCATTCCTAAGATATATCCGATCTCACAGCTAGAGTTTTCTTCATCCACACTGACCAGACTAATATCTCCAATGACAAAATTTGGATTTTCTTTGAGACAAATGGCCCATTTGTAATAGTTAGGATTGTCATAGGATGCTACCCAATTGCCAATAGAGTTTCGAGTCTGTTCGACATTCAGGTGCGGATCCCAAGTAACATAGGTTAGATTATCTAGACGAGAAGCCCAATTCTCAAACATAGCTCGGGCATCACCTTCCACAAATCTCCTCAAAATCAAACGTTCTGTCTCTATATTTTGTGTACCTAGTGCTTTCATAATCGTAACTCGCTTTCTATTTTATGGATGGGCTCAAACTTACATTGACCTATCTCAGTCTCCTATTGCAAGTTATAAAGTGAAAAAGGTCCTCCGGACTTTCCTCGTTCTCCTGTTTCTAGACTCGGGGTAAAAACCTCCCCCGGAGGTTATTCTTGCTTTCTAATTTCTAGGCAAGAAGGTAAAAAGGTCCCCCGGACCTTTTTACTCCCAAAACGTATCAAAGACAGTGATTGGTAGGTGGCGTTTGTGTTGGCCTTTGTACCACCATTTTTCAATGGTTGCTTGGGCTTCTGGGCTGACTTGTTTACCTTCGAGGTAGTCATCAATCTCTGCGTAGGTTACACCGAGTGCAACTTCATCTGCCAATCCTGGTTTCTCTTCTTCTAGATCGGCAATCGGTACTTTTTCATAGAGAGCAGGATCAGCTCCGAGCTCCTTCAATAGTTGTTTTCCTTGACGTTTGTTGAGGCGATAGAGAGGAAGAATATCTGCACCGCCGTCACCGAACTTGGTAAAGAAACCTGTAACATTTTCTGCAGCATGGTCAGTCCCGATAACTGCTCCGCTATGAGCACCTGCTAGGGCATACTGAGCAATCATACGACTACGAGCCTTGATATTCCCTTTATTAAAGTCTGTCATAGAACTACCAGTAGCCTCTACTGCCACTGCCATAGAATCAACAGATTCTTTAATGTTCACTACTAAACTGACATCTGGCTGAATAAAAGCTAGTGCTTTTTGCGCGTCATCCTCATCTGCTTGAATTCCATAAGGTAGTCGAACTGCGATAAATTTGTAGCTGTCATCTCCAGTTTCTGCTCGCATTTCTTCCACGGCAAGTTGGGCAAGGCGACCAGCTAAGGTCGAGTCTTGTCCACCTGAAATGCCCAATACAAAACTTTTAAGGAAGGGATGCTTTTTCAGATATCGCTTTAAAAAATCAACAGAACGACGAATTTCTTCCTGTGGATCAATCACAGGTTTTACTCCTAATTGTTGAATAATACTTTCTTGTAAGGTCATTCTTCTTCTCCTTCACCTAGAGCTTCCTTACGCATCTTATCAATCAAGTCCATCTTATCTTGCCATACATCACGAGCCAAGTCTACAGGGTAATGTTGTGGGTTCAGGACACGTTTGTATTCATCCCAAAGTTTATCAAATTCCTTACGAGCATAGGCTTGGATTTCAGGCAGACTTGGTAAATCATAGACCAGCTTACCGTCCTTGAAAATGTCTACCAAGAGAGGAACGGCATCAAAATTGCGGACAGTTTTCTTGATGTAAGTATAGGTCGGATGGAACATCTTAATCTCCGTCATACTAGTAACATCTACACCATCGTAGGTAATGTAATCACCTTCTGATTTGCCTTTTTCACGACTGGTGATGCGCCAAACTTGTTTCTTACCTGGTGTTGAAACCTTCTCTGCATTGTTTGAAAGTTTAATGGTATTGCGCATATGACCATTCTCATCCTCAATGGCAACAACCTTATATACTGCCCCAAGTGCTGGTTGGTCATAAGCAGTAATGAGCTTAGTTCCTACACCCCAGACGTCAATCTTAGCTTTTTGCATTTTGAGGTTAAGGATAGTATTTTCATCAAGATCATTGGATGCATAAATCTTAGCATCCGTAAATCCAGCCTCATCCAGTTGTTGACGAACTTTTTTAGAAATATAGGCGATATCTCCAGAGTCAATACGAACACCAAGGAAATTAATCTTGTCACCAAGTTCACGCGCAACCTGAATTGCTGCTGGAACACCGATCCGAAGAGTATCGTAGGTATCCACTAGGAAGACACAGTTTTTGTGAGTTGAGGCATAAGCCTTGAAAGCCTGATAGTCATTCCCATAGACTTGAACTAAGGCATGAGCATGAGTCCCTAAAACTGGAATTCCAAAGAGCTTACCTGCACGCACATTACTAGTTCCATTGGCTCCACCAATGACAGCGGCACGAGTTCCCCAGATAGCTGCATCCATCTCTTGCGCACGACGTGTACCGAACTCCATCAAAGGCTCATCTTCAATGACTGAACGAATACGAGCAGCCTTGGTCGCAATCAAGGTTTGAAAGTTGACGATATTTAAAAGTGCTGTTTCAACCAACTGACACTGAGCCAAAGGTCCTTCCACTTGAACGATCGGTTCATTAGCAAATACTAAGTCCCCTTCTTGAGCAGAACGCACAGTCAATTCCAACTTGAGATTACGGAGATATTCCAAGAAGGCACCATGATAACCAAGTGACTCCAAATAAGCTATATCGCTATCAGAAAAGCGTAGGTTTTCTAAATAGTTCACAATTCGTTCCAAACCTGCAAAAACAGCATAACCATTTTTAAACGGTTGTTGGCGGAAATAAACTTCAAAAACTGCTTTCTTATTATGAATTCCTTGGTCGAAGTAAACCTGCATCATGTTAATTTGATACAAATCCGTGTGCAATGTTAAACTGTCATCTGGGTACATATACTGTCCTTCTTCCTTATTTGTAAAAAGAAGAAAATATTTCTTCTTTTCTCATAAATTAGTACTATTATAACACATTTTATCGATATTGATAAAAAGCTAACAAGCTATTCCATACTATCAAGTTCATCCATATCCTGCTCAAACTTTTTCTGAGCCCATTCACCATAACTTTTTAAGCCTAAGTTTCCAATAAAGACCCAAGGAAGATAAAGGAGATATGTAATGACCCAAGCAGACAGGTATTTAACGTTCAAAGGATTGTGCTGATAAATTTCTATGTTGAATTGATAATTCTGTAACATTAAAAGAGCCGTAATAGCCAAGGTCAGGAAAAAACAACCCAAAATCGTAAAATGAAAACGACTATAGTAGTTCACACCCAAATCTCGAGCACGGCCGAAAAAGTAAGAAGTTCCAATAATGATAGTGATGAGAATCATTCTCGGATTAAAAAGACTTGGTGCTAATACTGCAATCATATAAGATAAAAGCAAGAAAGCTATAGAGATATAGAAACTTTCAGCCCCCGCTTTATTCATCAGTTGTTCTTCTCTTTCGTCTAATAATTGATAATAAAAAAATCTATTTTTCATCTTCTTCCTCCCAAAATAATTGATCTAGAGTTTTCCCTAAGCATCTGCAAATGGACTGGCAAAGGGAGAGGCTAGGATTGTACTTTCCTGCTTCTATCAAACCAATAGTTTGTCTCGTAACGCCCACAGCTTCTGCCAAATCACCTTGTGTCATGTCAAGCTCCACTCGAGCTAGTTTTAATTTTAAATTCTTAGCCACTTCTTACCTCCTGCTTAATTTAAAAACATGCGCTTCTTTTTTCAACTTTATTATATCATATATTTTACATTATGCAATATATATATTACATATCGTGCGATTTTTTTAACAAAAATTCCCTACCACCTAAATGATAGAGACTTTTCTGTTTATTCAAATTTTTGTAAAATATCTACGACATCGCTTCTTTTCTTGATTTGGTAGGCTTTGATGCCTAAACTTTCTGCCATCTTGGTATTATCTTTTACATCATCCAGAAAAATACAATTTACTGGATCCAACTGATATTTATGGAGGATTTCTTCAAACATTTTTGGATCTGGTTTGATGGCCTTGATATCGCAAGAAAGAACGAATCCATCTAAGATTTCATTTAAAGGAGAGAGTTGTTCCTCTAATAATTCATAAAAAACTGGTGATGTATTTGACAAAACAAAAATACGATGGCCTTTTTCCTTTAAACGTACCAGGAGAGGAAAGACTTCCGTGTAAATTTCAATGTAAAAAGGCCAATTCCAGACTACTTCTTGAACCTTTTCTTGATAAATGCTTCCAATCATGGAAACCACTTTCAAGACCAACTCTTCTCTGGTCAGGGTTCCGAGATCTAATCTTTCCCAAAGACCTGATTGAAAGATCGCCTTGTCCAATATCATATAATCCTTCTCTGTTTTTACCACACTTCGTAAAATCTTATCCTTATTCCATTCTAATAAAACATTTCCCATGTCTAGTATAATATCCATTAAGCCAACCCCATTATGATGTGTCGATTTCTTCGATCATTCATTTTCTGTTTACAAATCTTTTTGATAATAGTGCCTTTGTCCAGTGTAGGGATAATCTTTTAAGGTAAAGACTTCCTTGTAGCCCTGCTTTTGATAAAAGGCTGGCGCTTGAAACTGATAGGTATTCACAAAAGCAAAGCGACAGTTTCTATTCTTAGCTTCACTCTCTGCTTGCTGCAATAGTTGGGAGCCGATTCCTTGTCCTCGCAAGTCCTCTTTCACAAATAAATACTCGATTTCTAGCCAATTTCCAAAGGTCTCTGCTACTAGGCCAGCCATTAGTTCCCCCTTATCATCTTCGACGTAAAGGTTAAGTGGCTCACTTTCAGCTGCTTCTCTCTTAGAACGATTATAGGAGCGAATCAAATCCCCTATTTCCTGTGCTTTCTGAGACTCTGTATTATCCAATCTAATGTGCATCAAAACCTCCTCAAAGACACTTACGCCTTGATTATATTCCTATTTTGAAGAACTGTCAAACTAAAAAAACTCACCAACCTAAGTTGATGAGAATAAAACTTATTTTCTAAATTTCCATTGGCTATAAATACCAAATGCGACAATCCAGATAGCTGAACCGATTGCTCCTACAAATGTAGAGTCTTGTAAAAAGAGTGTTCCAAATACAAAGATAAAGAAGAGCATGGTCAGAGGATTTAGCAAGCGGTATTGAGGCATGAGATAGCCATTTGCCATAAAGTCTTTAGACTTGCGATACTTGAGATGGGCTACCATGATCAAGATGTAGATGGCGATATAAACACCTGATGAAGAAGCTGTAATCAAAGCAAAGGCATCTGATACTCCAGGAAGTACATTGATGAAGGCTGCAAAACCAATCAATACAGCAGAAGCAATGATTGCATTCTGAGGAACATTGTGACGTGAGAGCGTGTCTGCCTTAATAGCTTTCAAGAAACGATTTGGTGAATCATGGGCAATTTGGTACAAGTGACGGCCTGTTGAGTAAAGGGTTGAATTCAAGGCTGACGCTGCTGAAGTCAAAACTACAAAGTTAATTAAAGCTGCCGCCCACTTAAGACCAACAAGTTCAAACACTGTCACAAATGGTGAATCTGCTGCAGAAAGCTCACGCCAAGGAATAATAGACATGATGGCTAAGAGAGCTCCACCGTAGAAAAAGATAATTCGCAAAGGAATTTCCTTAACAGCCTTAGGCAATACTTTTCGAGGATCCTTGGTTTCAGATGTTGTAACACCGATAAACTCAATCATCAAGTAGGCAAAGAAAACCATTTGGAAGGCCATGACAAAGTTCATACCTCCATTTGGGAAAAGGGAGAAATGATCACTGATATTAGCAAGACTTGCTGAACCATAAGGCGTTTCAAAGCCAGTCAAAACTAGAAAAACACCTGTTGCAATCATGGCAAGAATGGCCACAATTTTAATCATAGCAAACCAAAATTCCACCTCACCAAAGATTTTAACAGCAATCAAGTTCACCAAGCCGAGTATTGTCAGAAATACAACCTGAATCAACCAAGAGGGCCAAGATGGAAACCAAAACTGAACATAGTGAGCAATAGCTGTAATCTCAGCCATACCAATAAAGACTACTGAGAGCCAGTAAGACCAGACTGAGAAGTAACCCCATCCCTGACCAAGATAACGCGTAATAAAGTTGATAAAGGTGTGTTGCTCCGGATCTTGGTACAACATTTCCCCGATAGCACGCATCATGAGGTACATGAAACCACCTGTAATCATATAGACCAAGACGATTGACGGACCTGTCAAACTAATTGAACGGCCAGCTCCTAGAAACAGTCCTGTTCCAATTGTTCCTGCAATGGCCATAACCTGAACATGGCGATTGGTTAACCCACGTTCCATTTTATTCTTCTTTTTGTGCTTATTTTCTGAATTCATATAGTCTCCTCTAGTTTTTAGAATTAAGAAAAGGAGTGATGGGAAGCGCTTTCCCTATATCTACTCCTTCTTTTCATTCCTATTAAACTGTTTTTTCTACTTTTAAGATTTTAACATCATAGCTTCCTACAGGTGTTTCAATCGTAGCAGTATCACCTGTTTTCTTACCAATCAAGGCTTGCCCAATTGGGCTTTCATTTGATACTTTACCTGCAAAGGCATCTGCACCCGCTGATCCCACGATGATATATACTTCTTCGTCGTCTTCACCAATTTCTTGGATGGTTACTGTTTTCCCGATAGCAACTTCATCTTGAGCAACTGCATCACTGTTAACAATCTCAGCATAACGGATTTTTGTTTCCAAGCTTGAGATTTGTCCTTCAACAAAAGCCTGCTCGTCTTTCGCTGCTTCGTATTCACTGTTTTCTGACAAGTCACCATATGAACGAGCAATCTTGATGCGTTCAACAACTTCTGGACGACGAACTAGTTTCAACTCCTCTAATTCTTTTTCGAGTTTTTCCTTCTCCTCAAGGGTCATAGGGTATGTTTTTTCTGCCATTTTTCTCAACTTTCTTTTAATTAAATTTATATTTTTATAGGTAGTAAAGCAAAATTATGTGGTAAACCACATAATTTTACAATGAAGACAAAGTCTTTTTAGAGCTTTCCTTAAATGATTTTAGTCAGTATCAACCTTTTAAAATCTGTGCCTAAACCTAATGATTCTATCACTTCTAGACTTAGGTTCAAATAAGAGGTAGGTGTTTTACTTTCGTAATTTCCGAACGCCTAAAACTTGTGAATTTCAGGCGTTTCTGATCATAGCGGAAAGACTGGTGTGACTTGCTATTCCCGTAAAAAGAGAGTTTCTCTTCTACACTCACGGATTTAATAGCAAATCTTGTTCTAAGAGTTAGTTTGAACTACTTGATTGTGTCAATTTACTGTTAACATGCTCTGCAACGTTTCGATCATGTTCTTCTCGTGTCGTTGCAAAGTAAACCTTGCCATCTTGTACGTTAGCTACAAAGTAGAGATTGTCACTCTTAGTTTGATTGATACTTGCTTCAATTGCATCCAGACTTGGACTGTCTACTGGACCAGGCATTAAGCCAAGGTTTGTATAAACATTATATGGTGAATTGATTGTTGTATCAATTGCTGCATCATCTGCCAAGCTAATATTTTGTCCTAGCTTACCTTCTGCATAGAGAATAGCAATATTACTCTGAAGTGGCATACCAAGGTTCAAACGATTATAGAAAACTCCAGCGATCAGTTTGCGATCGTCAGTTTTCAAACCTTCTTTTTCCACAAGTGATGCAATGGTGAGGAGTTCATTCACTGTCAAGTTCTTTTCTTTGATTGCAGAGTAATGTGCTGACAAGTTTTTGTCCATAGTTGCCACCATTTCATCAATTAAGCTTTCAATAGTTGTGCTTTCTTTGATAGCATAAGTTGCTGGGAAAAGATAACCTTCTAAACGGTAACGAACACCACTTTCTTTAGTTGGTAGACTTCCGAGAAGGGTTGGATACTTAGCAACTAATTGAGAGATGAAGGTTTCATCTTGAACTTTTGCCAAGAAGGCATCAGCAGTCAAAGGTTCTTTAAACTCTCCTTGAAGCTGACCAACTGTTTGTGCGATTTGATCAATGGTATAACCCTCAGGGATTGTAAGATTTGCAAGTGCAACCTCTTGAGGTTGAGGAGTTCCACCCTTTTGCAATTCTTTGATGATATCATCTGTACTCATGCTCTTCTGCAAATTATAGTAACCAGATTTCAAATCATTGTAGTTTTTATACTTAGCATAAAGGCTAAAGATAAAACCGTGTTTTACCAATTCAGATTTTTCTAAGATGTCACCAATTTGCTGAAGATTGGCCCCATCTGGAATCTGAACAGTGACATACTGTTTTGAATTAGCATCAACCGGTTGGAGTGCAGATTCGACATAACGGTAACCGAAGAATCCACCCGCACCTAGTAAAATCAATAAAACAAATACTGTTACGAAAAATCCTTTCAAGCGTGATTTTTTCTTTTTCTTGATTGGTTTCACTGATTCTTTACGACTTCTTCTAGGAAGTTCAGGTCTAGTTTCAACTGGAGCAACTGGTTCTTGACTTGGAGTTTCTTTTGCAAGAACTGTTGGTTTCGGTTGAGGTTTAATATTCTTTCGAGCAGGACTTGGTTTGGCCTGATTCGTACGATAAGAAACTGGAATCCTTGTCGAATTAGCATTGAACTCTTTCTCTTCTTGAACCGGCTGAGCAGGTACATGAGATTCAACTCGATCTACAGTAGGTACTACTGGTTCTGTGGCTACTGCGGATTCTGTAGGTGTAACTTCTGCTGGAACTACAGCTGGTTCTGCAGGTGTAATTTTTTCTGGAGCCACAGCTGGTTCTGCAGGTGTAACTTTTTCTGGAACTACAGCTGGTTCAACAGGTTCTTCTGATGATAAAGATGGACGTGGTGGAACTGTTGGAGCATTAGCAAATAGTTCATCCACTAGTGAAACTGAATCTTCCATCAAATCTTCTACAGACGGCTCTTTCACTAATTCATCTGTCTTTGAAAGATTACTGAAATCAGAGAAAAGCTCATCCTTACCACTCTCGGTAGCGTTAACCTCTTCTTCTCTTTTCAATCTTTCTAAGTCTCGTAAAATTTGTTCTTTAAAACTTAACTTTTCTTCTTCTCGAGAATTTTCGCTCAAAGGTATTACCTCCTTGTTGATAATCCATAATATTATATCTTAAAAACTAAAGAAAAGCAACCATAGATGCCTTTCTGATGCCTAATTCGTGTTTTCCCAGACCATGTCATACCATTCTTCACCAGCAAAAGTCGACTTGGATTTTCCTTCATTCACAAAACCTTGTTTCTCATAATAGCCAATGAGATAGTCATGGCAGGTCAGATTGATTCCCTCACGCTCATGCTCAAGAGCGATCTCTTTTAAGGCGGTCAATAATTTTCGTCCGACACCTAAAACTTGAGCTTTCTTAGCAATGGATAGACAAGTCACAGAGATATAGCCACCTTTTTGATGGCTATAATCTTTAATGTCTTCTGTAAAGGACTGGTCTTGTAAATAACGATGAGGGACTACTGGTCCTTCAATATAACCGAGTATCTCCCCCTCTTTTTCAGCCACTAGAAAGCTCGTTTTTATTTCCTTTAAATGTGCTTCAAAGACAGATCGAGGTATGGCTTCTTCAATTGAAAAGTTCTCTAGTTCAATTTCAAAGATGCGATCTAAATCTGTCAATCTCGCTGGTCTAATAATCATATTTCCTCCTGATAATAGGGATTCTGCCAATGCAGAAGAAAGGCAACTTCACTGCCCCTTTCTCCATCTACGATCCCCTGTTCTACAAATCCATTCATTTCAAAGTAGGCCAGCAACTCATCCTCACAAAGCAGATAAATACCTGGTCTATCTTGCTGACGGGTAACTTCCTTCAAAGCTGCTAGCAACAAAGTTCCAAAACCTTGCCCTTGGTAATCTGGATGAACAGCTAAATCTTCAAGGATGATTGAGTTCTCATTAATGAATTCCTCACCTCCAATATCAAGCATCCATTTTCTTAAAGAGGGAATAGGAAGTGGAGCTGCAGTAATATAAGCAATCCCTTGATCATCCAGGCTAGCTAAGAGAAACGTACCCGCATGGTTGCGGATACGTTCTTCTATTATTTCTCTATTCAATATTTCTAGGGAGTTTGAAATACTTTCTTGTATCAAGCAAATCTGATTTATATCTGATTGCTGAACTTCCCTTATTTTAATTGGAAATTCCATGTTCTTCCTTACTGAACATTGCTTGTCAAATTAGACAAGAGACGTTCGAATGAATATTCATACGTTTGGATGTCGCCAGCTCCCATGAAGACATAGACAGCATTGTCATGGTCTAGGAGTGGAGAAACATTTTCAACTGTGATTACTTGATTTTTCTTATTAATCTTACTTGCAAGATCTTCAACCTTGACATCACCATTGTCTACTTCGCGAGCTGAACCGTAGATTTGCGCTAGGTAAACGGCATCAGCCTGATTCAAGGCTTGAGCAAAGTCATCCAACAAGGCGATTGTACGAGTAAAAGTATGCGGTTGGAAGATAGCCACGATTTCCTTGCTTGGGTATTTTTGACGTGCAGCATCAAGAGTCGCTACGATTTCAGTTGGATGGTGAGCAAAATCATCGATGATAACAGTGTCATTGACAATCTTTTCTGTAAAGCGACGTTTCACTCCACCAAAAGTCTTCAAGTGTTCACGTACTAAATTCAAGTCAAAGCCAGCAGTATAAAGCAAACCAATCACTGCTGTGGCATTCATGATGTTGTGGCGACCGAAAGTTGGAATGTGGAATTGGCCCAACTCTTGACCACGGAAGTGAACGGTAAAGGTTGAACCTGTAGTAGAACGAAGTAAGTCGCTTGCTACAAAATCATTGTTGTCTGCTTCAAAACCGTAATAATAGATTGGGGCATTTGCTGTAATCTTACGCAACTCAGCATCTTCACCATAGACAAACAAACCTTTGGTAATTTGTTTGGCATAATCATTGAAGGCGTTGAAGACGTCCTCTAAGCTTGTGAAGTAGTCTGGGTGGTCAAAGTCAATGTTCGTAATAATAGAATATTCTGGGTGATATGGCATGAAATGGCGCTCATACTCGTCTGATTCAAAGACAAAATACTTGGCATTTTCAGATCCACGACCTGTACCATCTCCGATCAAGTAACTTGTATCAGTGATGTGTGACAAGACGTGAGAAAGCATCCCAGTTGTTGAAGTCTTACCGTGGGCTCCAGCAACTCCCATGCTGATAAAATCACGCATAAAGCTACCGAGAAACTCATGATAACGTTTATAGCTCAAGCCCTGTTGATCCGCATAGGCAATTTCCACGTTATTATCTGGACGGAAGGCATTCCCAGCGATAATATCCATATCCCCTTGCAAATTCTTTTCATCAAAAGGTAAGATTGTAATTCCTGCTTGCTCTAGTCCACGTTGGGTAAAGTAGTACTTCTCAACATCAGAACCTTGAACCTTGTGCCCCATTTGATGCAACATCAAAGCCAAGGCACTCATACCTGATCCTTTGATTCCGATAAAATGATAAGTTTTTGCCATTTTCTTCCCCTCTATTCACTCATTCTAGTCAAGTTGAGCTCTTGGGCTACTTGACGCTCTTGTTCTTTTTGTTTACTTTTTTTGTTATAAATTTGACTTTTCTTTAAAAAGTCATAGTTGTTTTTCTTAGGATGAGACTTTTCGCTATTTGGCAAAGGACTATCCACTTGAGAAACTGTTTCTGCCAAAATATAGTGAGATTGACCTAACTTCTGACTATATTTCGCAAATTCTCCTGGATTTTCTTTTTGAAAAGGTGCTGTCGGTTGATTTGCTGGACGCACCTGGCTTGTTTTCGTTTGACGTCTCGTATGGCTCACATCCTGAGTCAAATATCGAGCCGAACGCTTCTTTTTCAAATCCGCACGAGCTTCTTCACGCGCTAGTTCAGCATAGGATTTTTCTTTTTTCTCAATCGGTTTTACAAGAGGCTTGGCTTTCTCTTGCTTTTTTTCTTCAGTGATTGGAGACCATTCCAAGTAGTTTTTATCTTGATAATCACCTTTGATATTACTGATGAAATCAGACTCATCGTAGAGATTCATAACTGGCATTTCTGTCAACATGACTTCATCATCTGCCACTATTGGAAATCGTTTTTGTGTCATATTTATTTCCTTTCAATACTCCATTATAGCGTAATGTCTTGATTTTTCAAGTATAGGCTCATGAAATCCCTAAAATTTCTCGTATTTCAGCTAGACTCAGACTTCCTCGAGACTCTGTTCCATCCAAGATTTCAGAAACAAGATTTTTCTTTTTCTCTTGTAATTCTTGAATCTTTTCTTCAATTGTACCTCGAGTCACAAGGCGATAAACTTCAACAGCCTGCTCTTGCCCCATACGATGAGCTCGACCGATAGCCTGAGATTCAACTGCAGGATTCCACCATAAGTCTACTAGAATGACCGTATCCGCACCAGTGAGATTGAGTCCAACTCCACCAGCCTTTAGAGAAATCAAGAATACATCGCGCTCTCCTTGGTTAAAAGCCTTAGTCATTTCCTGACGTTCTTGAGAAGGAGTTGATCCCGTAATTTTAAAGGAAGTCAAGCCTAAGTCAGGTAGCTCTTGCTCAATCCGATCCAACATGCCTCTAAATTGTGAGAAGATAAGTACACGGTGTCCACCTTCAGCAATCTGAACCAGCAAATCTCGTAAACTATCCAGCTTCCCGCTCTCTCCTTGGTAGTCCTCCATAAAGAGCGCAGGTGTATCACAAATCTGACGCAAACGCATGAGACCAGTCAAAATTTCGACGCGATTTCGTTGAAATTCCCAATCGCTTACCTGTTCCAGACGCTCCTGCATCTGTTGCAGCTGAGCAAGATAGATAGCTTTTTGTTGATCCTCCAGTTCATTCTTATAGACGACTTCAATCAAGTCAGGCAACTCTGTCAAAACCTCTTCTTTCTTGCGTCTCATGACAAAGGGTTTGATAAATTGAGCCACTCTCTCAGTTGATAGTTTCATAAACTCCTTCTTAGCAGGTAAGAGGCCTGGTAAGACAATCTGAAAAATCGACCAGAGTTCTCCCAGATGGTTTTCAATCGGTGTTCCTGATAGTGCAAAGACAGATGGAACCACAAATCGTCGCAAACTTTGCGCAATCTTGGTCTGTGCATTTTTCATGACCTGAGCTTCGTCTAAAAAGAGAAAATCGAAAGATAAATCTCGATAAATTTCACTATCTTGACGGAAAGTGGCATAGCTTGTCACATAAATCTGATGATTTTCTGCCAAAATCGACTCTCGATGAGATTTCAAGCCATGCACCACTACAACATCCAAATCTGGAGCAAACTTTTGAAATTCATCGGCCCAGTTATAGATTAAGCCAGACGGAGCAAGGATTAAAACACTAGTATCCGCTTGAGCCTGACTGCTTAAAAAGGCAATGGTTTGCAAGGTCTTCCCAAGACCCATATCATCTGCTAAAATACCGCCAAAGCCATAATGATGGAGCATCTGCAACCACTGAATTCCCCTTTTCTGATAATCCCTTAGTTCTGCTTGAATATTCAGCTCTTTCATCGGAAAATCTTCTGGATGTGTCAAATCATGGGCCAAATGGCGAAATTCTTCAGTGAAAAAAATTTGATCCTGATCCTCAAATAGACGAGATAGGGTATAAGCTAGGGATTTACGAGCTCTAAAGGCTCCATCTTGTAGCTCCTCTATCCCTAACTCTTCTAAATCCTGACGGATACGTTTGGTCTGATCATCGAAATAGTAAACCTGATTTGAGGAACTGATATAATAATCCTGCTTCTCAACTAGCGCTTTCATCGCTCGATCGATTTCTTCTTGATCGATATCCCAAAAATCAAATTGAATTTCTAAAAGGCTCCCCTTGGAGGAGATATGTACTTGAGGCTTCTGAACCTGATAGAGTTCTTGCAAGCTCTCGGAAATCCTTAATTCTCCAAGTGCTTCAAAAGCTGGTAAAACTTCCTGAAAGAATGTATGGACTGCATCAGCTTTCAAACTTTGACGCCATGAACGAAAATCTGCTTCAAATCCAGCAGATAGGGCCAACTGAAAGATTTGCTTCTCCAGTTGAATATCACTAGCAAAAGGAAGACTTTCTAGTTCCTCACGATTCGTTACTAAGCAAGCTTCATATTGAAACTGCATATCCAAGCGAATAGAACCATCCTCTTCTCGTTCCATGTAGAAAGAAGGACGGAAAGACTGGATTCGAAGCCCATCAGGAGCCTCTACCTTTCCTACGTTTTTAAATTGGGACAAAGTCGAAGCTAGGAGATCTCGATCACTGGTATCAAATTGTAAAATCTTTCTACCACTTTTATCGACAGGTACTTTTTTTAATTTTTCTAAAAGGCTAGCTTGCTCTTTAGACAGAAGATAAAATGTACCTTTAGTAAATAGCACTTGTCCCTTATAAAATGAATTCATCCCTACCTGTTGAAATATTTCCATCTCATAATAGTTAGATTTTTCTTCAATTACAAAAGAAAACAAACCTGCTTGACCATCAAAATCTTGAAAGACAAGATGAGGATAGCTTGAAATTTGATGGTCAAATTGAAATTCATCTAAGTCCATCAGCAGACTGACACCCTGTTCAAAAAAGGATAGAGGAAAATAGAGGTGACGACCTTGATTCTGGAAAAAGAGGGCATTTTCAGACTCATCTTCTACAATTCCCTGAAGAAAATTTAAGACAAACTGGCTAGTCTCATCAAACTGACTAAGCTTCAAGGAGGCTTCATATAGCTTACCAATCATGTAAGGTTTACTATTTTCTAGAACCTTCAGGAAGAGAGGAATATCTCGGATTACATAAAACTTATGAGTCTGGATAAGACCAATCCTCAAAGTCCAAATAATACGATTGGTTCCAGCTTCAACTTGCCCCTGAGCGGCTAGCTGATAGATTTTAGGCGAGTTAGTAGCTTGTATGCTCTCTAGGAAACGTCCCCCAAAGGTCACTTGGGTTTCGACTTCCTCCTTCTTTTCCTGCCCATTTTCTAGTTTCTGTAAAAGTTCTTGACCCAAATGATCATTTTTCAGGTAATGTTCTAGCGCTGCCAAATGCACACAAAACCCTCTTTTTTGGAAAAAATCACAAGCACAAAAAACCAAATCATCATCCAGGCTATAGCGAATTTCTTCATCTGCTACACGCGCATAGAGACGATGGTCTTTCTCTTTGATAATTTCAATCTGACTAGTTTCGTAGAGTTGAGCTCCCTCCATTCGAAGCTTACCCGGAATCAATTTAGCCATATGTTCCCCTTTACTTTATCTCCTAATTATACCATATTTCTGCCTATGAAAATAGCCTTCTAGGGTACTTTTCCCCCAGAAGACTAGCTTCTTAAAGTTTAGCGAAAGTAATAATGATTCGTTGGCAAACTTCTTCCAAGACAGATGTCGGCATGGCTACATTTAAGCGAGCATGGAGACTTCCTTCCTCTCCGTAATCCAAACCAGGATTGAGGATAACCTTGGCTTCATTTCTTAAGAGGCTTTTTAATTCTTCATCGCTAATATCATAGGCTGAAAAATCAAGCCAAATGAGATAGGTCCCTTGAGGTTTCATGACCTTGATTTTAGTTTCTTTACCAAATACATCCACTACATAATTGATGTGTTTCTCAATCAGTTCTTTGAGTTCTGTCAACCAATCTTCACCATATCGATAGGCAGTTTCTGTTGCTAAATATCCCAAACCTGAGATTTCATGTTGATTATTAGCAAGCTGGCGCTTCTGGAAAGCAAGTCTCAACTTTGGATTCTCGATAATGGCGTAAGAATTCTTGGTCCCAGCAATATTGAAGGTCTTGGTCGCACTGCTTAAAATCAGTGAAAATTCTTTAAAATCTTCATTTACCGTATTGAATGACTGGTGTTTATTTCCAAACAAGGCTAAATCTTGGTGAATCTCATCAGATACTAGCAAAACTCCATGTTTTTGACACAGTTGTCCAATCTTTTCCAAGACTTCTTTCTCCCAAACCCGTCCACCAGGATTATGAGGATTGCAGAGAACGTAGAGTTTCACATCCTCTTCGACAAAGTCTTTTTCTAGTTGGACAAAGTCAATCTCAAAAAGTCCATCTTTTTCTACTAGAGAGTTGGTGATTAATCGACGATTGTTGAGCTTAATGCTCCGAGCAAAAGGAGGATAAACTGGTGTGTTAATCAGAACCGCTTCACCTTCTTTGGTATAGGCTTGTATAGCTATTGAAATAGCTGGTACTACTCCTTCGATAAAGACTAGGGCATTCTTATCAAAGCCATAACCATGATGTTTTTCTTCCCAGTCTTGAACTGCTTCAATCAAACCATCACTAGCATAGGTATAGCCATAGACTAATTGCTCTGCATAATCATGGACTGTCTGACGGATCTCAGGTAAGACTTCAAAGTCCATATCAGCAATCCAGGCCGGCAATACTTGACGGTCAGTCTCTGCTTCTTTCCATTTGTAGGTATGATGTCCAAAACGATTGGGTAAAGTCGTAAAATCATATTTTCCCATAGTATTATCCTTCCAAAGCTTGGCGCAAATCTTCAATCAAGTCCCTTACATCCTCAATACCAATAGACAAGCGTAAAAGGTCATCTGTTAATCCATAAGAATGACGAACCTCTGCAGGAATGTCTGCATGGGTTTGAGTAGTTGGATAGGTAATCAGACTTTCAACACCACCCAGGCTTTCAGCAAAAGAGAATACTTTCAAAGTGTTTAAGATATGAGGGATACGTTTTTCATCCGCCACTTTAAAGGAAATCATTCCACCACGCCCTGTATACAAGACTTCTTTGACAGCAGGTGATTGTTCCAAAAAGGCTACGATTTCTTGAGCATTCGCTGTTGAGCGCTCCATACGAAGTGACAATGTTTTAAGACCACGAATCAATTGATAACTATCAAATGGTGACAAAACAGCCCCTGTCGTGTTGAGATTGTAAAAGAGTTTTTCGTACAAATCAGCATTATCTGTCACAACTACACCAGCTAGAACATCATTATGGCCTGCAAGGTATTTAGTTGCTGAATGAAGGACTATATCTGCTCCATCTTCAATTGGACGTTGATAGATTGGACTGTAGAAGGTATTGTCCACAACAACTTTAGCACCTTTTGCATGAGCTAATGTTGACAATTTTTCAATATCAAATTCCAACATCAAAGGGTTGGTTGGTGTTTCGATATAAAGTACATCCACATCTCTTTCTAGCTCAGCAATCAACTCTTCTTCTGTGTTGGCATAGGTAAAGTGAAAACGTCCTTCTTGCTCCACTTGATTGAACCAACGGAAAGAACCACCGTAAAGATCACGGACAGCCAAAACCTTGCTTCCTACTGGGAAGACACTAAAGGCCAACACAATCGCAGACATACCTGAACTAGTTGCTAGAGCATAGTGGGCTGATTCAATTGCTGCCAAAACTTCCTCTGCCTTGCTACGAGTTGGGTTTTTGGTGCGGGTATAGTCAAATCCAGTTGATTGACCAAATTCTGGGTGCTGATAAGTCGTTGAAAAGTGAATTGGTGTAACCAAAGCACCTGTTGCTTCATCAGATTTGATCCCTGCTTGTGCTAAAATTGTGTTGATGTGAAATGATTTACTCATACAATACCTCCAAATCTATAGTAACTATTGTACCACTTATTTTGTATCCTTCGTTTTCTTGTTTTCAAGAGCTAGTTATAGTTTCAAACTATACAAAAACGATAGCTTCCTGAGAAACTATCGTTTTTCCTGTTGCACTGACTGATTATTTAACGTGTTTAGCTAATTCTTCTTGGGCTTTTTTGTTAGATTCTTCTTTTTCTTTTAGCCATTTTTCTTTAGCTTTTTCATACTCATCAGCCGTTACAGTCTTATCTTGCAACTTGAGATACTTGTATGATTCGACACCCTTATTTCCTGCTTGTGAGAATGGCGATGAGAATGGAACTGTCTTTCTCAAGGTCGGTGTTCCACCAAGAGAAACATTTGGAATTGCAAGGGCGCTATCAACGAGCCAAGCTTGAACTTCAGCATATTTTTCATAACGTTTTGCTGGTTCTTGCTCCTTGTTCGCTTCTTCTAGCATTTGAGTGTAAATATCGAGTCCAACTGCCTTAGCCTTGTCATTTACCTCACCTGGTTCTAGACCAATGTTTTGCAACATACCCCCATTATTAACATTTAGGATATCAAGATAACTTGATGGATCCAAGTAGTCAGCACTCCAACCACCATTATAAATATCAAAATCCTTTTGAGCTGCGGTTTGAGCTAGGTAGCTAGAATTATCGTAGTCATCTGTTGATAGCTGTTGGATATCGATAACCACATTCTCAGCTCCTAGAACAGATTCGATGGATTGTTTCAAAGAACTTGCTTCAAGTACACCTTTTTTAGCTGATTGGTCAACTGATACATCCAAGTGGATTGGGAACTGCACACCCTTAGCTTCCAATTCTTTCTTAGCTTCTGCAAACTTAGCCTTAGCCTTGTCAGGATTGTAGTATGGGTCTTGCGCATCTGCAAAGTTGATTCCTTGCCATTCTTGGCCATAGTTGACCATCTTTTCTGAAACAACATCTCCAAAGTCTTTCCCGTTGATACTTACAAATGTAGGAGGTACAACCAGGTTACGAATAATCTTCGTTGCTCCGTCTTCCCCTTGAGATTGAGCTCCATATGCTGTACGGTTATAAGCATAGTTGAAGGCTTGACGGAAGTTTTTATTCAGAACTGCTTCTTGAGTTGATTTCTTTTCGATATCTGAGGATTTAGACGTGAAGTTATAAGATTTTCTGTCCAAGTTGAAGTTCAAGTAATAAGAAGTTGCGGTTTGCATACTATAAATGATGTTATCTTTGTTCTTCTCTTTAATTCCTTCAAAGCTTGAGCTATTTGGATAGAGACGTGCGTAGCTGTAGACTCCTTCTACAAAGTTACGAGCTAGTGCATCTTGGTCACTACCATCATAATAGGCCAATTTCACATCATCTACAAAGACATTTTTTTCATCCCAGTAGTTGGGATTTTTCTTGAATTCGATAACAGATTTTGAAACAAAGGATTTCATCAAAAAAGGTCCATTGTACAAAATACTAGAAGGATCCACCTTACCAAAATCATCCCCTTTTGATTTCAGGAAATCTGCATTGACAGGGAAGAGAATGGTTGATGTTGTTTTAGAATTCCAATAAGATTCTGGTCGTGTCAAAGTGTACTGAACTGTTTGGTCGTCAATCGCCTTAACACCGACAGTTGAAAAGTCAGTTGTTTTCCCGTTGATATAGTCATCCAAACCTGCTACAGAATCTTGAACCAGGTACAAAGCTTCGGATTTTTTATCAGCAGCATATTTCAAACCAGTTACAAAATCTTGGGCAGTTACTGGAGCATATTCTTCACCTTCAGAGGTATACCACTTAGCATCTTTACGAAGTTTATAAGTGTATGTCAAACCGTCCTGAGAAACACTCCAGTCCTCTGCTAAGGATGGAACGTAGTTACCGTATTGGTCATTTTCCATCAACCCATCTACCAAATTGGTAACGATGTCATTGGTTGTTGCACGGTTTTCTGCAAGATAGTTTAAACTAGATGGATCGCTAGAATAGACATAGTTGTATGTTTTAGTTGAACTAGCTGAGTTGCTACAAGCCGCCAATAGTAGACCGGCACTTAGGGCAAGGCCTGCCAGCGTCAGATATTTTGCCTTAGACTTTTTCATTTCCAGAACCTCCAAATTTAAATATTTGTATCATTATACAGCTATTGTTTTTTTTAGTCAAGCGATAATTCTCTAAAAATTTATTTTTTTATACAATTTTTATTTTTTTCTCTCTTTTTTTAATAAAAAATGAACAATTTAAACTTTTTTCCCTTAAAAGTTCAAACTGTTCATTTTATTTATAAATCATTATGATAATTTTAATCGTGCTCGTAGCCGGTCAGCTTTTGCCTGTCCAATAACCTTATCTAAGAGACGAGTATAGAGACTCATGAATCCGTAGAGCCCACCACCGATTGTTCCGATTAGGGCGACATAGATGAAGCTCCAAAAACGTCCAGTTGGTTGGAAGACAAATCCTATCATCCATTGTAAGAAGCCTACCAAGATAAACATGACAAGAGTTAAAATGATCACTAGGATTGTTCGTTTTAGGATGATCTTTCGATGAACCCCTGTAATCTGACAGATCTCGCGGTACATTAAAACAATTGGAATGATAAGACCGATGGTCGTTGAAATGAGAGGACCATAACTATGAAAAAGCGCTATTGATGGTATTTGTAAGACGAGCTTGGCAATGGAACCATAGAAAAAGTAAAGGATTGCCTTGCGATTACGGAACATAGCCTGAAGCATTGGTGACAAGACCATGTACAATCCAAGAATGGTTGACTGCAAAACTGCAAAGACAAACAAGCCCATCGCCAAGCTATCTGGTTTACCGTAAAAGACTGTATAGAGTGGTTCTCCTACCATGACCACTCCAACCGTTGCAGGTAAGAGGAATAGAAAAAGCATGGTAATACTATCTTGCACTAAACGAGAAGCTGCTGGCAAATCCCCTTTGACATAGTTCTCAGTTAAAAGTGGTAATCCTACACTACCAATCGAAACTCCAACAGAAATGAGAATCATGGTGATTTTATTAGGATTGGCAGAGAAATAAGAAAACATGACAACTAAATCTTCATTATTGTAGTTGGTAAACCACTTCATGCTATTGATAAAGGTCATTTGGTCCAAAATTTGGAAAAGCTGAATAGCTGAACCTGTTATGATAAAAGGAATAGCTTCCTTAATCGTATCCATTAACAGGTGTTTGCTATCAATCTTATCTCGTGTTTCAAAGACTTTTTGAAGCATTCCTTCTTTATAGAGGAAATAAAGCAAGACAGCAAAGCTAGCTACCATTCCCACAAAGGCCGCAAAGGTAGACTGGGTGACTGCTGCTAGATAGTCTCCCGAACCAAGCTTCATGATGATAAAGGTTGCTAAGAGCATCCAAATAACTCGGATAACTTGCTCAGCGATTTGACTCATGGCATAAGGCTTGAGATTATTCATCCCTTGGAAAAATCCACGGATAACACTCATAGACGGGAAAATCAAGACAGCCCAAGCTAGACTCTGCATAATGGGAATCAAGTCCTTACCGACACCAGAAAGATCTGCCAACCAAGGCGCAAAGAGATATAAGACCAAAGCAAAGACAAGACCTAGTCCAGTCATAAAGCCCAGGAAACTCCGAATCAGAGCAAAACTATGCTCTTCTTCTTTCATGGTGTTATACTTGGCAACCTGCTTTGCGACTGCAACAGGGATACCTGCTGTCGAAATCAACAAGAACCAAGCATAGATATTGTAACCCATAGTAAAGAGACCATTAGCCTTAGCAGCATAAGTCCCCATCCAGATATACCAAGGGATGATGTAAATGGCCCCGAGCAGGCGACTGATAAAGTTACTAGCCGTAAGCCAAGCAGTCCCTCGTAACATCTGGGCCTGCTGATGATTATTTTCGTTAGACATAACTTCCTCATTCAATTTTAATAACGGAAATGTTCCTTATCTTCCATTATAAACTTTTCCTTGTTACTTGTAAAATTCAGACTTTCGGTTTACAATAGAAAGTATGATAAAGATTGAAACTATATTAGACATTTTAAAAAAGGATGGTCTCTTCCGTGAGATTATCGACCAAGGACATTACCACTACAATTACAACGATGTTATTTTTGACAGCATCAGTTACGATAGCCGAACAACCAAAGAAAATACTCTATTTTTTGCAAAAGGAGCTGCCTTTAAAAAAGAATATCTATTTTCAGCTATCGCACAAGGGCTTGGTTGGTATGTAGCGGAACAGGATTATGAAGTTGGAATTCCTGTTATTGTTGTTAACAATATCAAGAAGGCCATGAGTTTGATTGCCATGGAATTTTATGGCAACCCTCAGAAGAAACTGAAAATCCTTGCTTTCACTGGTACTAAAGGAAAAACAACAGCAGCTTACTTCGCCTACAATATCTTAAATCAGCAACATCGTCCAGCTATGTTATCAACCATGAACACTACCTTGGACGGTAAAACTTTCTTCAAGTCTGCTCTGACAACTCCTGAAAGCATCGACCTCTTTGATATGATGGCGCAGGCAGTTGATAATGGTAGAACCCACCTCATCATGGAAGTATCCAGTCAAGCCTACTTGGTCAAGCGAGTCTATGGTCTAACCTTCGATGTAGGTGTGTTCCTCAACATCAGCCCTGACCATATTGGTCCAATTGAGCATCCTAACTTTGAAGATTACTTCTATCACAAGCGTCTCTTGATGAAAAATAGCCGAGCAGTTGTCATTAATAGCGATATGGACCACTTCTCTGTTCTAAAAGAACAAGTTGAGAACCAAGAGCATGACTTCTACGGTAGCCAGTCAAGTAACCAGATCGAAAACTCCAAAGCCTTTAGCTTCTCAGCTACTGGTAAATTAGCTGGCGATTATGATATCCAGTTGATTGGACACTTTAACCAAGAAAATGCAGTCGCTGCTGGACTTGCCTGTCTTCGTTTAGGTGCTAGTCTTGAAGATATCAAAAAAGGGATTGCTACTACTCGTGTTCCAGGACGTATGGAAGTCCTCACTCAGAAAAATGGCGCAAAAGTTTTCATTGACTACGCCCACAATGGTGACAGTCTTAAAAAACTAATCTCAGTTGTTGAAACACACCAGACTGGAAAGATTGCTCTAGTACTTGGCTCAACTGGAAACAAGGGAGAAAGCCGTCGTAAGGACTTTGGACTTCTTCTCGATCAACATCCTGAAATTCAAGTCTTTCTAACAGCTGATGATCCAAACCACGAAGATCCAATGGCCATTGCAGATGAAATCAGTAGCTACATCAGCCATCCTGTTGAAAAGATTGCCGACCGTGAGCAAGCCATCAAGACTGCGATGTCTGTTACAAGTCAAGAACTGGATGCTGTGATAATCGCTGGTAAAGGAGCTGACTGCTACCAAATCATCCAAGGTAAAAAAGAAGACTATCCAGGTGATGCAGCCATCGCTGAACGTTATCTATAGTAAATTTAAAGAAGGCTAGACAAAAACTCAATTTCATCAAAAAAAGAAGAAATTAAAACGCATAGTATCAAGTTTTTTCGGCTCTTTTCTACCATTTGTCAAGTATATCAAGGG
>NZ_KV807784.1:13778-14106 GCF_001812125.1 Streptococcus sp. HMSC071D03 | reverse complement strand
CTTCTTGGTATTCTAGGTGGTCTCGGACTTGCTTTGGGAAAGAAAAAAGAAGACTAAAAATTTAGTTAAATAAACATTCATTCTTTTGTGTTATAAAGACAAACTAGATTGGTTCTGGGAATCGTGTTAGTCATAAAATAAAAAGAATGTTTAGATAAAGAAAGCGAACAATGCTAGGATTTTGTTGAACGGAATTCTAAGTATTGTTCGCTTTTTGGGCTCTTTTCTACCATTTGTCAAGTATAGTGGATTGAAATAAGATATGAACAAATAGACTAGGAAAGTCAAATAAATTTCTAGAAATATTTTTTAGCAGTCATAGTGTACT
>NZ_KV807784.1:13380-13678 GCF_001812125.1 Streptococcus sp. HMSC071D03 | reverse complement strand
TGTCGCAGGTTCGAATCCTGTCTTCCCGATTGATATTAAAAAGTAAGAACACTAGTTGTTCTTTTTTAAGTGCTCTTTTCTACCATTTGTCAAGTATATCAAGGGCTTTAAGTAAAAAAAGAGATAAGACAGTAGCTATTCTGAGGTTACTGTCTTATTTTTACCACTTATTGATCCATAAAAGGGCATGCTAAAAAACACCTCATCTGGTATTTTTTGAAACAAGGTGTTATACTAATACGGCATAGATAGCCTTATCGATTCTGGGTCAAAGAGTAATCGTAAAGTTTGTTATGCG
>NZ_KV807784.1:12708-13280 GCF_001812125.1 Streptococcus sp. HMSC071D03 | reverse complement strand
TTTTAGCAGTCATAGTGTACTATTCTAGATTCAATATACTATATATCAAGGGCTTTAAGTAAAAAAAGAGATGAGACAGTAGCTATTCTGAGGTTACTGTCTTATTTTTACCACTTATTGATCCATAAAAGGGCATGCTAAAAAAACACCTCATCAGGTATTTTTTGAAACAAGGTGTTATAATAATACGGCATAGATAACCTTATTGATTTTGGGTCAAAGAGTAATCGTAAAGTTTGTTATGCGTAATGAGGTAATACATTGTTCGAATGAGACGATGTATAGAGGCAATCGCATGTGGCTTGGTTGAAGCTATTGTCGATTGTCTTTTTCGTTTCTCATAAAAGTCGGCGATATGGCAGGGATTGGTATGACTAGCTGAAGCGATGTTATGAATGCACATGAACAAGATTTTTCTGGCATAGGGATTACCTCGCTTAGTAATGTGTTCCTTGGCGAGAAAGTTCCCAGATTCATAGTGTCTCAGGTCAATGCCAATAAAAGCGTTGATTTGATTGGTAGACTGAAAGCGACGAATATCTCCCAATTCGCCAATGATAGATGTCGCTGTG
>NZ_KV807784.1:12312-12608 GCF_001812125.1 Streptococcus sp. HMSC071D03 | reverse complement strand
AGTTCCAGTAACAACACCAGGTAAGGTAACACCAGCAACACCAACAGATCCAATTCCAGATGCACCAATGACACCTGATACTAATGGAGGTTCTGGTCAAGATACACCAGCACCAGCTACTCCAACTCCAAATGCAGTTACTCCGAATGCATATCAGGTAGATACTAAGACTACTGTTGATAATGGAGCTAAGTCAAATGATTCTCAAAATGTGTTGCCAAATACAGGAACAGAATCAAATGCGACTCTTGCATCTCTAGGTCTTCTTGGTATTCTAGGTGGTCTCGGACTTGCTT
>NZ_KV807784.1:0-12212 GCF_001812125.1 Streptococcus sp. HMSC071D03 | reverse complement strand
AGATAAAGAAAGCGAACAATGCTAGGATTTTGTTAAACGGAATTCTAAGTATTGTTCGCTTTTGTGGTATAATAAATACTATGCATAAGAAACCGACATCAGCCTATGTGCATATTCCGTTTTGCACACAGATTTGTTATTATTGTGACTTTTCAAAAGTCTTTATTAAAAATCAGCCAGTAGACAGCTATCTAGAGCATCTACTGCAAGAATTTCATTCTTATGATATTCGAAAATTGCGTACACTCTATATTGGTGGTGGGACACCGACTGCCTTGTCTGCTTCTCAATTGGAAGTTTTGTTAGATGGATTGACTAAAAACCTGGACTTATCAATGTTGGAAGAGTTAACCATTGAGGCTAATCCTGGTGACCTGGATGCTGATAAGATTGCTGTTTTGAAAAATTCTGCAGTTAATCGTGTATCACTAGGAGTTCAGACCTTTGATGACAAAATGCTGAAAAAAATTGGGCGTAGTCATACGGAAAAGGATATTTATGAAAATATCGATCGTCTCAAACTTGCTGGTTTTGATAATATTTCCATTGACTTGATTTACGCACTTCCTGGTCAGACTATGGACCAGGTTAGGGATAATGTTGCCAAGGCTATTTCCCTTGATATTCCTCATATGAGCCTCTATAGTTTGATTTTGGAAAATCATACGGTCTTTATGAACCGTATGAGACGTGGGAAATTACCTCTTCCTAAGGAAGAATTAGAAGCTGAGATGTTTGAGTATATCATTGCAGAGCTAGAAAAAGCTGGTTTTGAGCATTACGAAATTTCAAATTTTTCTAAGCCAGGCTTTGAAAGTCGACATAATCTCATGTACTGGGATAATGCCGAATATTATGGAATAGGTGCGGGAGCATCTGGTTATGTAGATGGTGTTCGCTATAAAAACCATGGGCCTATCCGCCATTATCTAAAGGCAGTAGAAGAGGGGAGTGCCCGTATCAATGAAGAACACCTGAGTCAAAGGGAGCAAATGGAAGAAGAGATGTTTCTCGGCCTTCGCAAGAAGTCAGGAGTTTCCATGGCACGCTTTGAAGAAAAATTCGAACGGTCTTTCCAGGAACTGTATGGAGAAATCGTCAAAGACTTGATTCAACAAGGTCTCATGCAGCTTGATGGTGATCGTGTTCGCATGACCAAGAGAGGTCTCTTTTTAGGAGATACAGTAGCAGAACGATTTATATTGGAGTAAAATTATGGGCTTAACTTATCAAATGAAGATGAAAATTCCTTTTGATATGGCTGATATGAATGGCCATATCAAGTTGCCAGATGTTATTTTGTTGTCCCTGCAAGTATCAGGAATGCAGTCAATTGAACTGGGAGTGAGTGACAAGGATGTTTTAGAACAGTATAATCTGGTCTGGATTATCACAGATTATGACATTGATGTGGTTCGTTTGCCTCGTTTTGCAGAGGAAATCACCATTGAAACAGAAGCCTTGACCTATAATCGTCTCTTTTGCTACCGCCGATTTACTATTTATGATGAAGCTGGTCAAGAAATCATTCATATGCTAGCTACATTTGTCCTTATGGATCGTGAAAGTCGAAAGGTTCATCCTGTAGTACCAGAAATTGTCGCCCCTTATCAATCTGAGTTTTCTAAGAAACTGGTCCGTGGGCCAAAATATAGAGAGCTGGAAGAAGCGATAAGCAAGGATTATCACGTTCGTTTCTATGACTTAGATATGAATGGTCACGTCAATAACAGCAAATACCTGGACTGGATTTTTGAGGTCATGGGAGCCGATTTCCTTACTAATCATATCCCTAAAAAAATTAACCTTAAATATGTTAAGGAAGTTCTACCAGGCGGAATGATTACTTCTAGTTATGAATTAAATGGATTAGAGAGTAATCATCAAGTCACAAGTGATGGTGACATCAATGCTCAAGCAAAGATAACTTGGCAGAGAATAGATTAAATTAACAAAAGGAGAAAGAAATGAGAATATTTTTAAGCTGGTCGGGAGATAGAAGTAAATACTTGGCGAAATGTTTTAAAGAATGGCTTCCCAATGTTTTACAATATGTTGAACCCTATATGTCAGAAAAAGATATAAAACTCGGAGAGCGGTGGGGGAAAAGCATAGAAGAAAATTTGCGTTCTAATGATTTTGGTCTGGTATTTGTTACACCAGAAAATATAAATGCACCATGGATAAATTTTGAAGCAGGTGCACTATCAAAATCATTGCAATCTCGTTTGGTTCCGATTTTGTATAATGCAGAGGTTACTATTTTAAATAATGGTCCCCTTAAGCAATTTCAATCGTCAAAAGAAGTTTCAAAAGAATCGATTAAACAGCTAATTCTGGATATAAATGAGTTTGCCGAGGATTCAGAATGCTTGAAATTAGAACGGGTTGAAACAGCGTTTGAAAAGTGGTGGGAAGATTTAGAGAATAATTTAAATAAGACTCCTGAAAATACTGAAGTTAAAGAGCAAAAAATCCCATCAAATGAGGAAATGTTAAATGTTATATTACATGAGGTTAAGAATTTAAGAGAACTTAATAGAAATCCTATAAGAAAGATCCCTAAGATATTTAATATTCCAAACGAACTATTGGATGATTTAGAAAAAATAAAGTTTGATCTTTCTAATATGATGGAAGACGCAGTAGAATTTGATATTGATGAACCAAAAATTGAAACATTAAAGATTGATATAACTATAATTTCAAATGTTATATCATATCTACAGAATTATAGACGAGAAATGAGAATAAATGACTTATAAAGGATATTTAATTGATTTAGACGGAACGATCTATAAGGGGAAAGATAGAATCCCTGCGGGGGAGGCTTTTGTTCACGAGTTACAAAAAAGAGAGATTCCTTATCTTTTTGTAACAAACAACACCACTCGTACACCTGAAAGTGTTCAAGAGATGTTAGCCAATCAGTTTAACATTGACACGCCTGTATCGACGATCTATACTGCAACTTTAGCTACAATTGATTACATGAATGACCTAGGACTTGAAAAGACAGTCTATGTCATCGGAGAAGCAGGCCTAAAGGAGGCCATCCAAGCAGCAGGGTATGTCGAAGATAAAGAAAATCCAGCCTATGTAGTTGTTGGTTTGGACTGGCAAGTAGACTATGAAAAATTTGCTACGGCAACCCTAGCTATCCATAAAGGTGCTCACTTTATCGGTACCAACCCTGATTTGAACATCCCGACGGAACGAGGTCTTTTGCCTGGTGCTGGTTCACTGATTACTCTTCTTGAAGCAGCAACTCGCGTAAAACCAGTTTATATCGGAAAACCAAACTCGATTATTATGGATAAGGCTGTTGAACACCTAGGACTTGAACGCCAAGACATTATCATGGTGGGGGATAATTATCTTACTGATATTCGAGCTGGTATTGACAATGGCATTCCTAGCCTTTTGGTGACGACAGGATTTACAAAACCTGAAGAAGTAGAGGATTTGCCAATTGAACCAACTCATGTCCTTTCAAGTCTAGCGGAGTGGAATTTCGATGAAAACTAAGTTTACTTTTGTAGGAAGTATTCTCTTTCTCCTCTCGCTTGCAATTTTATTGACCATTTACCTGGCTTGGTTGGTCTATCCTCAGGAAATTTCTTGGTTAAACTTGACAAGTCGTGTTCATCTGCAACCTCAGACCATCCAGCATAATTTTAATGTTTTGATGGATTATTTGACCAATCCATTGAGTCAAGCATTGGAAATGCCAGATTTTCCTTCGTCTGCCTCTGGAATCCATCATTTTGCAGTTGTGAAGGGACTTTTCCATCTTGCTCAAGGAGTAGCAGTAGTAACTCTACCGATTTTCTATCTTTTTTGGAAGCAAGTTATTCAGAAAGGTTTTCTGCCACTTTATCGTAGAGCACTCTTAATCATACTTTCTCTACCTTTGGTTCTTGGTTTAGTTGGTGTCTTCATTGGTTTTGAACAATTCTTTACCTTGTTTCATCAGATTCTATTTGTAGGTGATGATACCTGGTTGTTTGATCCAGCTAAAGATCCAGTCATTCTCATCCTACCAGAGAACTTTTTCCTCCATGCCTTTCTCCTATTTTTCTGCTTGTATGAATTGATTTTTGGATTTATGTACCTACAGAGTCGAAAAACAAATAGATAAGTGAAGAAAAGTCTTACTGATTCCAAATAAAATGTAGGAAGAAACTATCGTTTATAACATGAATATTTCTATATTTAAGCAAACCATTCATATGTGATTCCAAAAAACCTATTTTTCTTGAAAAAGTAGGTTTTTTTACGGAAATAACTAGTCAAGCGCTTTATTTTTTTGTATAATAGAAATAGAAAAGTATGTAAAGAAGAGGAAAGCATGATTACACTATTTTTATCACCGAGTTGTACATCATGTCGTAAAGCAAAGGCCTGGCTCGAGAATCATAAAGTGCCATTCCAAGAGCATAATATTATGACCAGCCCTTTAACGAGAAAAGAACTGCAACACATTCTTTCCTTGACCGAAAATGGTACTGATGACATCATCTCGACTCGTTCAAAGATTTTTCAAAAATTGAATATTGATGTAGAGAGTATCTCAGTATCGGAGTTGCTTCATTTAATTGAGCAGTATCCGAGTCTTTTGCGTCGTCCGATTATTATTGACGCAAAACGGATGCAAATCGGTTTTAATGAAGATGAGATTCGTGCTTTTCTCCCTCGTAGTTACCGTAAACAAGAACTGAAAGAAGCTACATTGAGAGCTGGTATTAATTAGATGAATAAACAGTATAGTTACCCACTAGATTTGTCGTGGAGCACTGAAGAACTTGCTTCAGTGCTTTCTTTTTTTAATGATGTTGAAGCAGCCTATGAGACTAAGATAGAAGCAAAGAAACTACTAGATTCCTACAAGGGATTCAAAGCGGTTGTTCCAAGCAAGAGTGAAGAGAAACGCTTGGGCCGTGAATTTGAATCTGCGAGTGGTTATTCCTTCTATCGAGTTGTCCAATTAGCCAAAGAACAAGGGGAAGGGAAGATTTCGCTTGGAAAATAAATTTGTGTTTGCCAAAGAGATAGTCAAGGAAGCAGGAGACTATATTCTAGCTCACATGCAGGAAGAATTGCATATTGAGAGAAAATCATCTCCTACAGACTTGGTGACTCGTTTGGACAAGGAAGTTCAGAATTTTTTGGTTGATAGGATTCGTTCGCATTATCCTGATGACCAATTTTGTGCAGAAGAGGGCTGTCTGCGTGCTTCAGTTGGATATGGATCTGTTTGGGTCATTGATCCCATTGATGGTACTAACAACTTTGTCGCCCAAGGTGAAGATTTCGCCATTATGGTAGCGTATTTTGAAAACGGTGTGGGTCAGTTTGGGATCATTTATGATGTCATGAAAGGTCATTGTTATCATGGAGGAGGTGCTTTTCAGGCCTGTCTCAATGAAGAACCCTTGCCTAATTTTAAGGATAAGCCCTTGCGTGATTTTCTGATTGCGAGTAATGCTGGTATGTTGGAAACAAACGCTTGTGGTGTAGCAGAATTGGCTAATGCTTCACTTGGTGTACGAATATATGGAAGTGCAGCTATCAGCTTTTCAAAAATCCTCTCAGGTCAGCTATTGACCTATATCACCTACCTCCAACCTTGGGACTATGCTGCAGCTAGTATCATAGGAGAAAGTTTAGGGTATCAGATTGTAACCTTAACTGGAGAGCAGGTGGATTTTCAGACACGACAACCAATTATGATGGTTCCAACTGACAAGTTGGCAGAAATCCAATCCTATATCTATGAAAGGAAATAAACTTACATGCAATTTCCAGAAGGATTTGTAAAAAAATATGAAGCAATATTGGGAGATGAGGCAAGAGCTTTTCTTGCCTCTTTTGATGATGAGGCAGTTTCTGCCTTTCGCATCAATCCCTTAAAAGAAAGCCAAGTTTCTTTTTCAGATGCTATTCCAAATACACCCTGGGGCTACTATGGAAAGGTTTCTGGAAAATCTCCTGAGCATGTAACAGGTTTGGTCTATTCCCAAGAACCTGCTGCACAAATGGTTGCACAAGTAGCTCAACCAAAACCAGGTATGAAGGTCTTGGACTTGGCAGCGGCTCCCGGTGGTAAATCCACTCAACTGGCAGCCTATCTTGCAGGCGGAGGTCTTCTTGTTTCCAATGAAATTTCTAGCAAGCGAGCAAAGATTTTGGTTGAAAATATGGAACGGTTTGGAGCGTCAAATGTAGTTGTGACCAATGAATCTGCCGATCGTTTGGCTAAAGTGTTTAAGGGATATTTTGACCTAATTGTTCTAGATGCTCCATGTTCTGGAGAAGGAATGTTCCGAAAACAGCCAGATGCTATGGATTATTGGAGTGTAGAATATCCAAACCAATGTGCTGACTTGCAGCGTGAAATTCTAGAGGATGCAGTAACCATGTTGGCTGATGGTGGTCGTTTGGTTTATTCAACCTGTACTTGGGCGCCAGAAGAAAACGAAGAAATTATCCAATGGTTACTGGATAACTATGATTTTGAGTTGATCCCAGTTCAACATATCAATGGAATGGTCCCTGGGATTGACTTACCTGAAGCCGCTAGAATGTATCCACATCACTTTAAGGGAGAAGGACAGTTTGTTGCCCATTTACAATTTCGAGGGGAAAATAAAGTCTCTAAGTTCAAGCCTTCTAAATCCAACCTCTCTCGAGAACAGATTTCCTTATGGCAGGATTTTGAGAAGAAACATTTAAAAGAGAAACTGGCTGGAGTCCTACAGGTTTTTGGAGACCAACTGTATTTATTGCCAGAAGGTCTACCAGATTTGGGTAAACTTAGGATTGCACGAAACGGACTTCATCTTGGAACCTTTAAGAAAAAACGTTTTGAACCAAGTTTTGCACTTGGCCTAGCTTTGAAACCAAGTCTAGTCAATCAAGGAATTGAAATTCATCAAGAGGACTTTGTTAAGTATGTAGCTGGTGAAACAGTTCAATTATCTGAAAGTCTGCCAAATGGCTGGTACCAAGTTTTGGTAGCTGGAAATGGTTTAGGTTTTGCAAAAGTGACAGGAAATACATTAAAGAATTATTTCCCTAAGGGCTTGAGGTTTAAGGTGAAAAACTAGTCAAAATCAGTATTCTATGTTATAGTGGAAGTATGGATTTTTTGCATAAAACATAGAAAAATAGGGCGAAATTCTAAGCTATTCATCATTATTTTCAAGGAGACAAATAGTGAAAAAATTAAAAAAACTCACACTCTCTCTTGCGACTCTTTTACTTGCTGGTTCGTTAGTAGGATGTGCAAGTTGGATTGATCGTGGGGAGTCTATGACGGCTGTTGGTTCAACTGCTCTCCAACCTTTAGTCGAGGCGGCTGCAGATGAATTTGCATCAGCTCACATCGGAAAAACAGTCAATGTCCAAGGTGGAGGTTCTGGTACAGGACTGTCGCAGGTTCAGTCAGGAGCAGTAGATGTCGGCAACTCCGATGTATTTGCAGAGGAAAAAGACGGTATTGATGCCTCAGCCTTAGTCGACCATAAGGTAGCTGTCGCAGGTTTGGCTGTTATTATCAATAAAGAAGTAGATGTTGATAATCTAACGACCGATCAGCTCCGACAAATCTTCACAGGGGAAATTACCAACTGGAAAGAAGTCGGTGGGAAAGATTTAGCCATCTCTATTATCAACCGTGCGGCAAGTTCAGGTTCTCGTGCGACTTTTGACAGTGTGATCATGGATGAGCAATCAGCAATGCAAAGTCAGGAACAAGATTCAAATGGGATGGTCAAATCAATTGTTTCTCAAACCCCTGGAGCTATTTCCTACCTAGCATTTGCCTATGTTGATGATTCTGTTGGGACTATCAAACTCAATGGTTATGAACCAATTTCAGAGAATGTAACCACGAATAATTGGCCTTTGTGGTCTTATGAACATATGTATACACTTGGTGAGCCAAATGAATTGGTTGCCGAATTCCTAAACTTTGTCCTTTCAGACGAAGCTCAGAATGGAATCGTTAAAGGAATGGGTTATATTTCAGTTAAGGAAATGAAGGTTGAAAAAGATGCTGCAGGTACTGTGACAGCGCTAGAAGGGAGCCAATAATGAATCAAGAAGAATTATCAAAAAAATTGCTCTCTCCTTCAAAAAATTCTCGGCTTGAGAAATTAGGAAAAGGGCTAACCTTTGCCTGCCTTTCTTTGATTGTTATCATTGTTGCAATGATTTTGATTTTCGTGGCTCAGAAAGGCTTATCGACCTTCTTCGTCAATGGTGTTAACATTTTTGAATTTTTATTTGGACAGACTTGGAACCCTTCAGGGAAACAATTTGGTGCTCTTCCGATGATTTTAGGTTCCTTTATTGTTACAATCCTATCAGCTCTTATTGCAACACCATTTGCCATTGGGGCTGCAGTCTTTATGACAGAAGTATCACCAAAAGGGGCAAAGATTTTGCAACCTGCTATTGAACTCCTAGTCGGGATTCCTTCAGTAGTTTATGGATTTATCGGATTGCAGGTCGTGGTACCGTTTGTACGTACTGTCTTTGGTGGAACAGGTTTCGGTATTTTATCAGGGATTTTCGTTCTCTTTGTTATGATCTTGCCGACTGTAACCTTTATGACAACTGATAGCTTACGTGCAGTTCCTCGTCACTACCGTGAAGCTAGTTTAGCTATGGGAGCAACTCGTTGGCAGACTATCTGGCGTGTAACCTTGAAGGCGGCACGTTCAGGTATTTTTACGGCAGTAGTCTTTGGTATGGCGCGTGCTTTCGGTGAAGCACTAGCTATTCAGATGGTGGTCGGAAACTCAGCCGTTGTCCCAACTTCATTGACAACACCTGCTGCGACTTTAACCTCTGTTTTGACCATGGGTATCGGTAATACCGTTATGGGAACTGTTGATAATAATGTTCTTTGGTCACTAGCCTTAGTATTGCTTTTGATGAGCTTGGCCTTTAACAGTGTGATTAAATTGATTACGAAAGAAAGAGGAAAGAAAAACTATGCACGCTAAGAAATTAGATAAACTTGCTACAGCTGTCCTCTATACCATCGCAGGAATCATTGTGACCATCCTTGCTTCCTTGATTCTCTATATCTTGGTTCGAGGCTTACCTCATGTTTCTTGGTCCTTCTTGACTGGAAAATCATCTTCTTACCAAGAAGGTGGTGGTATTGGAATCCAGCTTTATAATTCCTTCTTCCTTTTGGTCATTACCTTATTCATCTCTGTACCTCTATCAATGGGGGCTGGAATTTATTTGGCTGAATATGCAAAAAAAGGTCGTGTTACCAACTTCGTTCGTACCTGTATTGAAATTTTATCTTCACTGCCATCAGTCGTAGTCGGTCTCTTTGGTTACCTCATCTTTGTAGTTCAGTTCGAGTATGGATTTTCCATTATTTCTGGTGCCTTGGCTTTGACTGTCTTTAACCTTCCACAGATGACGCGTAATGTTGAAGACAGTTTGAAACACGTTCACCATACGCAACGTGAGGCTGGTTTGGCGCTTGGGCTTTCTCGTTGGGAAACAGTTCTTCATGTCGTTATCCCCGAAGCCCTACCTGGTATTGTAACAGGGATCGTGCTTGCATCAGGTCGTATCTTTGGTGAAGCTGCAGCCCTTATCTATACAGCAGGACAATCAGCACCAGCCCTTGACTGGTCTAACTGGAATGTCCTTAGTGTAACCAGTCCAATCTCAATCTTCCGTCAAGCAGAAACCTTGGCTGTTCATATCTGGAAAGTCAACAGTGAAGGAACTATTCCTGATGGAACACTTGTTTCAGCAGGTTCTGCTGCGGTGCTCCTCATCTTTATCTTAATCTTTAACTTTGGAGCACGTAAACTCGGAAGCTATCTACATAAGAAATTAACCGCAGCCTAAAGGAGAAGCCATGTCAAAATATAATTGGGATGAAAGGCATATCATTACTTTTCCAGAAGAAAAAGTGGCACTCTCTACGAAGGATTTACATGTTTACTATGGTAAGAATGAATCCATCAAGGGCGTGGATATGCAATTCGAAAAAAATAAAATTACAGCCTTGATTGGTCCGTCGGGATCTGGGAAATCAACCTACCTACGCAGTCTCAACCGTATGAATGATACCATTGATATTGCAAAGGTTACAGGACAAATTCTCTATCAAGGAATTGACATCAACCGTCCAGAAATCAATGTTTATGAGATGCGTAAACATATCGGAATGGTCTTCCAACGTCCAAACCCATTTGCTAAATCAATCTACCGCAACATCACCTTTGCACATGAACGTGCAGGAGTTAAGGATAAGAAAGTTCTTGATGAAATTGTAGAAACCTCACTTCGCCAGGCTGCCCTCTGGGACCAGGTCAAAGATGACCTTCACAAGTCAGCCTTGACGCTTTCAGGAGGTCAGCAGCAACGTCTTTGTATCGCCCGTGCAATCTCTGTTAAACCGGATATTCTCTTGATGGATGAGCCAGCATCAGCCTTGGATCCGATTGCGACAGCTCAGCTTGAAGAAACCATGTTGGAGTTGAAGAAGGACTTTACCATTATCATCGTAACTCACAGTATGCAACAAGCTGCGCGTGCTAGTGATTATACAGGATTCTTCTACCTGGGTGACTTGATTGAGTATGATAAAACTGCAAATATTTTCCAAAATGCTAAGCTACAGTCAACAAATGACTATGTAACTGGACACTTTGGTTAGAGAGGAAATAGTATGACAGAACCGATTTTACAGGTTTCAGACCTGTCAGTCTATTACAATAAAAAGAAGGCCTTGAATAGTGTTTCCTTATCATTCCAACCCAAGGAAATTACAGCCCTTATCGGTCCGTCTGGATCTGGGAAGTCAACACTTCTAAAGGCTATTAACCGAATGGGTGACCTTAATCCTGAAGTGACGACAACTGGATCAGTGGTTTATAACGGTCACAACATCTATAGTCCTCGTACCGATACAGTTGAATTGCGTAAGGAAATTGGAATGGTTTTCCAACAACCTAATCCTTTCCCTATGTCTATCTATGAAAATGTTGTCTACGGTCTCCGTATCAATGGAGAAAAGGACAAGCAGGTTTTAGATGAAGCAGTGGAGAAGGCTTTACAACGTGCCTCAATCTGGGATGAAGTCAAGGACCGTTTGCATGACTCTGCTATTGGTCTTTCAGGTGGGCAACAACAACGTGTTTGTGTGGCACGTGTATTGGCGACTAGCCCTAAAATCATCCTTTTGGATGAACCAACTTCAGCCTTGGACCCTATTTCTGCTGGTAAGATTGAGGAAACATTGTATGGTCTAAAAGACAAATACACCATGCTCTTGGTTACTCGTTCTATGCAGCAAGCATCTCGAATCTCTGATAAGACAGGCTTTTTCCTCAATGGAGATTTGATTGAATTTAACGATACCAAGGATATGTTCCTCTATCCTCAACATAAGGAGACAGAGGACTACATTTCAGGTAAATTTGGATAAGGAGTGAGAAGATGTTACGATCTCAATTTGAAGAAGATTTAGAGAAATTGCATAATCAGTTTTATGCTATGGGACAAGAAGTTCTTTCCCAAATCAATCGTACCGTACGTGCTTTTGTAACGCATGACCGTGACATGGCTAAAGAAGTCATTGAGGAAGATGCAGAAGTAAACGAATACGAAGTGAAACTTGAAAAGAAATCATTTGAAATGATTGCCCTACAACAGCCAGTTTCACAAGACTTACGTACAGTTTTAACAGTTCTAAAAGCTGTGTCAGACTTAGAACGTATGGGTGACCATGCTGTATCTATCGCAAAAGCAACGATTCGTATGAAGGGTGAGCAGCGTATCCCTGCAGTTGAAGAAGAAATTAAAAAAATGGGTCGTGAAGTAAAAAACTTTGTTGAAGCCGCTTTAGAACTTTATTTGAATGGTTCTGTGGATCAAGCCTATGAAGTTGCAACCATGGATGAAAATATCAACCATTACTTTGATAATATTCGAGACCTAGCTACAGAAGAAATCAAAAAACATCCAGAAGCTATCGTCACAGGTCGTGATTATTTCCAAGTTATTTCTTACTTGGAACGCATCGGTGACTATGCAAAAAATATCTGTGAATGGGTTGTTTACTTTGAAACAGGTAAGATTGTAGAATTATAAAGTATTCAAATGATAAAATTATTGTAAAAGCTTACTTTTTAGGCTCTTTGTCAACTGTAGTGGGTTGATGAAAA
>NZ_KV807783.1:0-1338 GCF_001812125.1 Streptococcus sp. HMSC071D03 | reverse complement strand
AATACCTTGATATACTTGACAAATGGTAGAAAAATAGAAGAACCAGGGAAGATACTTCCATCATGTACTATAATGAATATTCAAATAAATAACAGATAAAGAAAACTAACAGATCAGGTGCACAATACTACATTTCAAAAAAGATCTAAAATTTCTGTAATGAAAAAAAATACTGTAGGAATTATGCTAGTATACTTTATAATCCCAATTTGTAAAATTAAGCTAGACAGAAAAAAACATATTTGTTAGGCTCAGATAAACTACCACATTTGTCTGAAAGGAACTAACATAAATGACCTATACACATATTACCACAAACGAACTCGTAATGATAAAGTCTTACTCTCAAGAAAACATAAAAGTTTCAGATATTGCGAACTCACTAGGAAGATCAAAACAGACAATCTACAATGGCATCAACTATCTGAAAGAGGGGCACTCCGCTTATGATTACTATAAGCGATATAAAGTCAATAAGAATCGCAGTGGCAGGAATAAAACAAGTCTTTCGCAAGCAGAAAAAGACTTTATTCAAACTCATTTAAATCTAATCTGGAGCCTTGATGTCATTAAGGGAGCTCATCCAGATAGGATTTCTTGTCCTATGAGAACTCTCTATCGACTAGCAGACCGCGGTATTTTTAAGAAAGAGGACCTCCAGAAAACCAAATAATCATAGCGAAAAACAAGGAAAACAAGCGTTTCGTAGAGATTTACGTGAGAGAGCAGACAGTTATCCTGATTTTAAGACGGAATTCGGTCATCTACAAGGGGATACAATTATGGGAGAAAAACACAAAAATGAAGTTATTACCTTAGTAGAACGCTGCTCAAAACCATCATCGCACTGAAAACCAATGGACGGAGAGCAAGTGATATTGAGGCTTCTATTAATCAATGGTTGTCTCAAGTCCCTAGCCACCTTTTTAGGTCTATAACTTTTGATTGTGGGAAAGAATTTTCTAATTGGAAATCTATTTCCAATGCGCATGACATTAAATATAGTGGATTGAAATAAGATATGAACAGAGAGATTAGGAAAGTCAAACTAATTTCTAGAAATATTTTTAGCAGTTGTAATGTACTGTTCTAGATTCAATCTACTATAAAACACTCAAATCTAACAAACTTATAAAAGATATTAAATATTAATAAAGAGCAAAATTAAAAAGGATCAAGATGACCCCTGAAAGATAAAAAAAGACGTCCCTCAGAACGTCTACATACTCCGCCAGTAGGACTCGAACCTACGACATCATGATTAACAGTCATGCGCTACTACCAACTGAGCTATGGCGGATTAAAGCTAAGCGACTTCCTTATCTCACAGGGGGCAAC
>NZ_KV807782.1:0-738 GCF_001812125.1 Streptococcus sp. HMSC071D03 | reverse complement strand
AAAAATAGTATAGCATAAAGGGCATAAATGTGCTATACTTGAAAGGTTGACTTGTTCAACCCTTGGTGCTTAGCTTCTTTCACCAAGCATATTTTACGCGGGTTACTCGCTAAAGGAGAAAACATGAAAAAACTAACTATTCGTGATATGGCAGATATTGCCATTGTCGCAGCAATTTATGTGGTTTTGACAATCACACCACCCCTTAATGCTATCAGTTACGGTGCTTATCAGTTCCGTATTTCTGAAATGATGAATTTCCTTGCCTTTTACAATCCTAAGTACATTATCGGTGTTACTCTTGGCTGTATGATTGCTAATTTCTTCAGTTTTGGAATCATCGATGTCGCAGTTGGTGGAGTCTCTACGCTTGTCTTCCTAAGTTTAGGCGTATGGTTGTTTAGCAAATATAAAAAAGACTATCTTTTTAATGGATTGATTCGTAAAGATCATTTCTTCTTTTCAATTCTTTTTTCGATTTCAATGATCACCATTGCTGCTGAATTGAACATCGTAGCAGAAGCACCTTTCTTCTTAACTTGGTTTACAACTGCTATCGGAGAATTTGCTTCCTTGATTGTTGGTGCTATTCTTATCGGAAAAATCGGGAAACGACTTGATTTGACCAGATAAAGATATCACATCAAATATTATTAAAAAGGGCTGAACTTTGTTCAGTCTTTTTCCTTGTCCATCAACCTAGAAGCTCAACAAAAGTGGTATAATAAGGTAGAAAAA
>NZ_KV807781.1:0-268 GCF_001812125.1 Streptococcus sp. HMSC071D03 | reverse complement strand
AAACGGATAATAAAGGACAGGCAACACATACTTTCGGATTACTCTTATACTTCTCGAGTGGTAGTGTGATAGTTTAATACTTGATTCTCTGGACAAATATAAGAGTCATGACTTGCATCATAAACAAAATTACTAGGCCTTAAGTTCCCCTTTACTCCCTTTGGACGAGTATAAGGGAAGACAGGAATGATATTACGTTCTAACAAATAATGGGCAATAGCTGGGGTCTTGTAACCTGAATCCGCAATAATATAGCGTGGGGAGAAAG
>NZ_KV807780.1:75479-80572 GCF_001812125.1 Streptococcus sp. HMSC071D03 | reverse complement strand
CAACAGCTTCGGGTAATGCCGGTTGAACTTCCGGCTCGCCTTTGTCAGTCACAATAGCTTCCGGCAACGCTGGTTGAACTTCAGGTTCTACAAGGTTTGTACCTATTGGTTGCGTATAGTCAGGCTTCTCATACTTAGGAGCATCGTCTGGGACTGTGCCTACTGGTGCAGTGTACTCTGGTTTCTCTGATTTAGGTGCTTCGTCAGGCACTGTACCCACTGGTTTAGTGTATTCTGGTTTCTCAGCTTTAGGTGCTTCGTCAGGCACTGTGCCAACTGGTTTAGTATATTCTGGTTTGTCTGCTTTAGGTGCTTCGTCAGGAACCATCCCCACAGGTTGAGTGTATCCTGGTTTTTCATGAACTTCGGGCTCAACCAGATTACCACCAACTGGTGCTGTATGTTCTGGTTTTTCTGCTTTAGGCGCTTCATTAGGGATACTTTGAATTTCAGATAATGGGACATTTTTTGTCCCCTCATCTTTATGTTGAATTTCTGAAATTGCTTCATCATTAAGTGGTAAGTATCCAATATAACGATATCCAGCAATTTGAACTACTCCTTCATTACTTGGAGCTTTCAAAGGATTGCTTATATCGAGAGCTTGCATACTAGAAAGACTAATCAGTCCGACAGTAGTAACTAAGAACAAACTACTAACTTTTTTCTTTTTATGAACCAAAAGAACTAAACTACCAATAGCTAATAGACCTAAAGCTGTAAGCACAGAAGTCGATGAACCTGTCGCAGGAAGAGCTTCCTGCTGATAAATAAGAGCATAAGTTGCTTCATTATCAGTAGGAATTCCTGCTTGAATCTTGCTTAGTTCTTCCTTTGTCAGAGCGCTTTTTTCAATGTAATGATAGGTAGAAGCATGAATGACTGACGGTGCAACCAAGATACTTCCGAGTAAAACTGAACCAACAATCCCACAGATTTTTCGGATTGAAAACCGTTCTTTTTTAAATAATGACAATCGTAATCACCTTCTTTAATTTTATTTCCTAATAGTAAACACTATTTTTTATTCTTAAAAATTGAACTTCTAAAATCATCAGTTTGATTTAGATAGGCCTTAAACACTGCTCTCTTTAACTTATGAACTGCACTATCATATTCTGGATTATAGTTGTCCCAAGAATAACGATTCTCATCTGCATCCTTACGGACAGCTTCGTCCATTAATCGCTGCAGTTCTTCTACACTATGAATCGTCTTTCTTGCAAAACTTGCCCAAGATTTAGTTGGATCGTTGAAGGTAACCTTTTTCAAGTTTCTAAACTGATCCACCCGTTCTTGGTACATAGCTTTCTTGAAATCCGCCCAAGAAGAATACTTCCCTTCAAATACCTTTTCCAAAACAAGATCATCTGTCACCAATCCTCGTTCTTTACCATAGAGATTGATGGTTTTACCGTTTTGTTTGGCAACTTCTTCGTATTGGTTTGAGATATAAGGTACCATTCCATCCTTAAAGCCTTTGGCAGCCAGAAGTTCATAAGCTATCCTACGTCCCATCAAATCACCCGGAGTTCCCTTACTGCTCAGAGCCGAATAGATTGGGGCAAAGAGTTTAATCGTATAGTAACCGTTTCTTTCATATTCCCCAGACTTATATTCACGAGCTGACAAGATATTATTTTTAATTAAACTATCAAAGGTAGTCAATTTTTTGGCATCTTCTTCTGTCAGATTTTGTACTACGTTAGTAGCGTAAACCTCATTTCCATCTGCAGGATCTTTCACGTATTTATTCTCGATTTTTCTCAGGGCCGTCATTTTCTGATAAGCATCTAACTGTTTCACGATAGATTGCCCTTCGAGATATTCCAACATGTAAACGACATCAAACATATTGTGGACGTAGTTCTGAAGATCTGCTGCATTATTAAATCTTGTAGTTGGATCAAGCACTTGCAATCGCTGACCTTCTGTACTATCTGATGTTTTATGTTTCAAGATAGAGTTTATGGTAATGGTTGCATCACTTGGTTGGTCAGGAGCTTGCAATAAGCCTTTTGCGAAGAACTCTGGTCCTAAGCCACTTCTTCGACCATAGCCACCAAGGTAAATATCCTGATCTGAATCATGTGTCATCTCATGGGTATAGGTGATAGCTCCATTCTTATCTAACATACGATAGGACATATAGTAAACGCCATCTCCAGTTGCATAAGCACCATGATGATTGTGAACTACTTTATTCCCCACTGGACCAAAGAAATTCTTCATCGCCGGATTGGTACTATCAAACTTAGCCTCAACTGTGGCTTTTCCAGATGTTGTATCATCTCCAAACTTATAGGCATCATAAAGTAGAATTGTACGATAGAGTTTTTCACGTCCTTCTTTATCTAAAATGCGATACCAATAATCATAGTGATCTCGTTGACGTTTGGCTGTCTCACGCGCGTTTTCTTCAACAAAATCATTGAGATTCTTGCCTGCTTTGTGCTCACTATTGCGGTAACGATCATAAGCTCCAAATCCTAGACTAGACATGGTCGAGATGACAAAGACTGATTTCTCTGGCAAGGTTAGGAGCGGCAAGACCATATTGCGGTATTTCCATGTGGCACTACTAATGCGATCATAAACACCAATAGAATACTTGGTACCAACTAGTCCTTGCTTCGTTTTCACCTCTTCGATATTGGATTTTTCTTCGACAATGTAAGCCTTGGTCTGTGATTTAAACCAGTCATTATTGCTTTTGTCTGGTAGAAAGACTTTTCGGTAATTTTCCAACGTGCTAAACAAATCTGTCGTTCCATGATGGCTGGCAAGACTGATAGCATAAGTATCGACATTGTTTTTAGCAAGAAGATTGTTAAAGCCAGATTTACCTAACTCAATCAGAGTATCTAATGGTGAAGTATTTCCTTTACCAAAGAAGTCCGGATGATACATAACTAGGTCTTTGACATTCACTTGACCATAGCTAAAGTTATACCAACGTTCTAAATAAGTTAAACCGAGTAGTAAGGCTTCCTTATTGTTCTTGATTTTATCTACAAGATAGCCTCTGGTAACTGAGTTGTCACCAGCAAGTCCAGCATCTGCTGACAAGAGTTTTTTCAAACTGTTTGCCAAATCTTGTTTTGTTTTGGCGAACTGGTCTTCCAGATAGAGCTCAGTTTGCTTGACATCTGGAGAAATTCCGAGTGTCTTTCTGATAGCATCCGACTTATAGTCAACCTTTTGTAAGTCAGGTACGACTTGCTTAATGATAGAGTCTTGGTCATACAAGAATTGATTTGGAGTGTAGAGGAGTCCTGTATCCCCTAAACTATATTCTGCTAGCTTGGCAAAATCAGTCTGGTACTTGAGATCAAGCTTCTCAGATGAATGGTCCTGATAGTGAAGCAAGAGTTTATTTGCAGTCTGTTTGTTAGAAACAATATCTGTGATTACTTGGTCATCCTTCATCATAACTGCGGACAAGAGTTCTTTTTGATATAAGAGACTGTTCTCCTTGACCAGGTTTCCGTATTTCACGATGGTCGCCTTGTTATAGAAAGGTAACAATTTTTCAATGTTCTTATAAACCAAAGCACGGTTAGCTTGATAATGCTTCACCTTAGAAAAATCACTTTCTTTACTACCACTTGTTGAAAGGGGCTCCACTGTTGGAGGAGTGAGAGGATTGATTTCTGCTTTTTTATTAGTCACTTCAGAAGCATCTAGCATTGTTCCTCTTTCTTCAAAGGATTCTTTGCTGACGACTTCATCCCTAACTAAGGTTACATTGTATACTCTGTTCGCCTTGCTGCTGAATGTGTCCTTCACCTTCATTCCATTGTAGTGGTAACCGGTAATAGCATTTCCGTTGGTTACATGGACATCACTGAGAACATTGGTCAAGCTTCCAGCATGCTGTTCCTCATTCGTCTTTCGATCCCACAAATATCCAGCCACACCCGCAACTCTACCAAAGTGCTTGACATTGTTGATATCACCTTCCGCATAACTGTTCTGTATATGCGCATCTTGGTCTACTAGACCTGCTAGCCCACCAACAGTCTGATCTGAACTATTGGTGTTGGATGAAATGGCTACTGTCGCTTTTGATTTAGTCAGTGAAGCTTTGTTTCCTGTCAAATGACCGACCAGACCACCGATATTATAGGCAGCAGTTGTTTCATAGGTATTGACAATTCTTCCCTTGAAACTACTCTCTGTGATGCTTGATTGGTCTGCCTTAGCAAGCAATCCACCGATACCACGTTCTCCAGCCAGAACACCATCGATATGAACTTGTTTAATCTTTGTGTTATTCTGAGCTTCATTTGCCAGTGAAGCAATATCATTTTTCCCTGAAATAGTAACATTTTTTAGGCTCAGTTTTTCTACTGTAGCACCACTCAAGTTTTCAAACAGAGGTTTTTTCAAGTTATAGATAGCATACTTCTTACCATCTTTTTCACCAATCAACTGACCAGTAAAGGTGCCCTTGATATAGGATCTTTCATCAGGACCAAGCTCCACTTCGTTAGCATTCAGGCTGGCCGCTAAATGATAGGTTCCAGAGGGATTTTGGTTTATAGCTTTGACCAGATTACTAAAGGAAGTAAAGTTTGTCTTTTCCTCTTTAGACTTCTTATCGAGGTAGAAGGTGAAATGGTCGACATATTTATTGTTCTGCTCTTGCTGGAGTTTCTCAGCCTTAGCTGTAATTTTGTAAACTGGCTGACCATTTCTTTCCTCTTCAGTTATTGAGGAGACTGGCAGATAGACATCTTTAAATGCCGAAGATTTTACCTTGACAAAGTAATTATCCGTATTCTTTGGAATTCCATCCAATGAGATATGTTGTTTATAAGTCCCATTCGTCTGGCTGTACAACTCAATATCCGAAACATTTCTTAATTCGAGTGTTTTTTCTGGATCCTGCTCTTTCGTTTTTTCAGTCGGAATATCTGGCTTTACTTGATCAATATCACCAGTGTATTCTGGAAGTGGGGCTACCTGTTCAGGCTCACCTTTGTCAGTTACAACAGCTTCTGGCAACGCTGGGTGAACCTCTGGTTCGCCTTTGTCGGTTACGACAGCCTCTGGTAACTCTGATTGGACTGCAGGTTCACCTTTGTCAG
>NZ_KV807780.1:73527-75379 GCF_001812125.1 Streptococcus sp. HMSC071D03 | reverse complement strand
CTGGCAATTCAGGTTGAACTTCAGGCTCACCTTTGTCACTGACTATAGCCTCTGGCAACTCTGATTGGACTGCAGGTTCACCTTTGTCAGTTACAACAGCTTCTGGTAAGGCGGGTTGGACTGCAGGTTCGCCTTTATCGGTAACAACTGCTTCTGACAATTCAGGTTGGACTGCAGGTTCACCTTTGTCAGTAACAACAGCTTCTGGTAAGGCGGGTTGGACTGTAGGTTCACCTTTATCGGTTACAACCGCTTCTGGCAATTCAGGTTGAACTTCAGGCTCACCTTTATCGGTTACAACCGCTTCTGGCAATTCAGGTTGAACTTCAGGCTCACCCTTATCAGTCACGACTGCTTCTGGTAACGCAGGTTGAACTTCCGATACGCCTTTATCACTTACAACAGCCTCTGGCAAGGCGGGTTGGACTGTAGGCTCACCTTTATCGGTTACAACTGCTTCTGGTAACTCTGACTGGATCGCAGGCTCACCTTTGTCACTGACTACAGCTTCTGGCAACTCTGATTGGACTGCTGGTTTACCTTTGTCTGTTATAACTGCTTCTGGCAATTCAGGTTGAACTTCCGGCTCGCCTTTGGCGCTAACTACAGCTCCTGGCAACTCTGATTGGACTGCTGGTTCACCTTTGTCAGCTACAACCGCTTCTGGCAACTCTGATTGGACTTCTGGTGTGCCTTTGTTACTGACTACCGCTTCTGGTAACTCTGGCTGGATCGCAGGCTCACCCTTGTCGGTTACCAGAGTTCCAGCTTGTACATCCTTATGTTCTGCTAATTGTGATTGAGAATTTGAAGATCGTTTCTCTTCTTTTCTTGGATTGGTTAATTCTGCAGAGAGAGGTTTTTCAACTACTTGAACTTCTGTCGGCTTAGTTGAAGAAACAGATGTTTGTTCCTGCATAGCTTGTACTGTTGATGGATTCTCGACAAAATTTGGTGTAACACTATAATCCACATTTTGTTGTTTTGTAGGAGTGGCTGCTGATTTTTCTTGATTATTTACTTTAGACTCAGAAGTTATGTTTCCCTCTTTGATATATCCAACATATCTGTAACCTGAAATATCTTTAGGAAGAGGTAATTTTTCTCCAAAGGTCAGTTCATAGTCAGTATTGTAATTTATCAAAAGATTATTTTCTAAAGCATGAGCTGAAACTAAGACACCATTTCCTATCCCTGCAACCAATGCTAAATGTAATACTGTTTTATTCTTAACCTTTTTCTTGGAGACGGCAAAAATTAAAATCCCCAGAGCCGCTAAGCTAGCACCAGTAACTAGGGTTTGCATATCATTCTTACTTCCAGTATTTGGTAAGTCTCCCAGTTGATTTTGGGAATTTAATTTATAAACAAGATAATAAGTCTCATCATCATTCTCCATGTATGTAGGAATGTCATAGACAAGCTGCTTCTTTTCTTCTGATGATAGCTCTGACTCTGTCACATATTTATAGTGAACACCTTTAGTCTCTTGAGCCTCTACAGATGAGATACCTAATACAGACATAAAAAATAAACTTGAAATCGTTGCAGAGACAAGTCCTACTGATAATTTTCTAAATGAAAAACGCTGTTGTTTTTCACCAAAGTACTTTTCCATGATTCCTCCTTGAAATAAAATTTTAAAAATATGCAAGCTAAACTTTATTATATTAGCCTGTTATCTTATAAAAAGGTAACACACTTTGATTATACTCTTAATTTACCAAAAAGTCTTAAAATTGAGATGCGCTTTCATACTTTGTTTTATATATAAAATACGAATGAACAGGGTTTGAATTTCTTATATTCTTTTTGGATAAAAAAATAGGCTCTCCGAAAACTCGGAAAGCCT
>NZ_KV807780.1:30187-73427 GCF_001812125.1 Streptococcus sp. HMSC071D03 | reverse complement strand
CCGAAAACTCGGAAAGCCTTATTTAATGCTACTTCTAGCTTCCTAGCCTTTACATTTCAAGGCTCGGGATAAAAAGGTTCACTGGACCTTTTTATTTTGCGATTGGGTAAACAGAAACTTGTTGTTGCAATAAAAGAAAACTATTATGCAATATCCTTCAAAACCTTGAAAAATCAACAAGTTACATTCGTAAAAATTACCGTAAAATTACATAGTCAATAATTATGGGTATCATTTTGGGTATCAAAAAAACCGCAAGCGTGAGCCTGCGGTCTAGTGTAATAATTTTTTATTCTTTCTGTTTTATTTTGTCGTGATGAGCCCATCAGGCTCAACTGTAAATTCTGGTTTGTCTGCCATGCTGCCGTCTGGTTTGAGATAGTACCAACCGTTGCCTGATTTGATGAATTGATTTGATTTCATGTCGCCATCTTTTTCATCAAGATAGTACCAGGTTTCTCGGTATTTCACCCAGCCTTTAGCCATACGACCGTCTGCCTTGAAATAATACCAGTAATTACCGATGTACATCCAGCCTGTAACCATTGCGCCACGTTTGTCAAGATAGACCCAATCCTTCCCATCATTGAACCATCGATTGATTAGGCAATAGCCGCGATTATCAAAGTAGAACCATTCATTGTTAACTTTCTTCCAACGGTCTTTCGGATAAGAACCATCCGACTCCTCCCACCACCAGCCGGTTTCATTACGTTTCCAGCCAGCTTCAGATAGACCACCTTCAATATCTTTCTTGAATTGCTCACGGCTAATGCCCCATTTTGCCAAGTAAGGGTATGGATCCACATGGTCTGAGTGGTTGTTTGGTTGGTTATTCGTGCAATATTGATGCGTCTTGATTCCTGCTAGGCTGTCAGAGTCCAGCGTTCTCGGAATGCCTGCTTCGTCCGCAAGATTCCGCAGAAGTTCAATATAGAGCTTGTAGTCACGCATGAACTCTTCTTTACTTCCGTGACTTTCGATCAATTCGACTGCTGCGTAACTCTCAGCATTCCAACCGCCACCAACGTCCCAAGATCCGTTATTTACAGGCCCTACTTGCATGACACGGCCGTTTCCGACAACATGTGAAAAGAACCCTAGTTCAGGGTCTTTACGATAATGGTAGTCAGCTTCATTTTGTGCGGTTGAGTTTCGATTTCCTGTTGAGTGTGCATGCACTTGACGATAAGGTTGTACACCGACCTGAGGTAAGTTAGTTCTTAATCTGCTTGTATCAATATCCATCCTTACTCCCCTTTCCACTCTTCGTTAATTTGTTTGACCGCTGACTCAACGAAGGTATCAAGGTCACGGTCAGTCATGCTGATGTTGTATTTTGACAATTCTGCACGGATTTTAGTTCGTGCCTGTTCCAGTTTTTCCTCGCCTTTAAAGCCAGTTTCTGAAGCTACTTGCTCTACGGCATTGACCGCATTTTTGGCCAAGCTCTCAACAATTTTGATGGTTTTCTCCCCACCTTTTTTAATGAGGTAATCTTTGACTGCTTTAACCACAATCCCAATCAAAATGATTAAAATGCTGATGGCTCCGTTTGCGATAATTTCATTGATTTGTTGCATTTATATTTTCCTCCACAATTTCTAATGCTAGAAATTTTTCATACAATACCTTGATGGCTCCATTCCCACCAAGTTCCACGTAACTTTCATAAAGACGAGACAATTCCTCAATCTCATGCTGATTGGTATTGCCTCGTCTAATGGCTTTTTTTAGGTTTTCTTGCAATCGAAAACGTTGTAATCTTTGAAGACCTTTTCCAATAACACTCAATCCTTTGCTATTATCTTTACCGATAGCCTCAACATTCGAGACTGTCTTTTTAATGGCGCTAATTTCATCAGATAAGAGACTGATTTGCTTGTCAGTCTCTTTCGTGTTCTGCGTGCTTTTGAAAGAGAAATAGCTAGGAATGATCACGATTAGAATTGGGCTCAATTTATCCAGAAATGCTAGTAATTCCAATCAGACCACTTCCAATCTACTGTGCAGGAACTCGAGTAGTTTCAAGATTACTTTCGTTTTTTTGCCCTTCCCACTTCCAGATTGCAAGAATACCATTTTGCGATGGCACGCCTTCAAGTTGCTTGAGAGATTCGCTTTTGTAAGTGAAAGCCTGATTTGTCTGAATCAAGACACGCTTGCCCTCGCCGTTCAATTCGACATGTTCAGGATCTTCAATCACAAACATATCACCTGGTTGATAGGCCTTACCTTCTTCAGCGAATGGGAAGAGTTCAACAAGTTCCTTGTAGGTTGTTCCATAGGCGATTTTCTCACCCATAATGGAATCTTGAGCCATGACTCGTACTACTTTGTCGATTTTATTTGCAAGCGCAGAGAGTCGATTCTGCTTGCTTTCATTCTGAGCAATCTTCTGATTAGCCTGTTCAAGCTGCACCTGTGTTTTGACGATGGCATTAGTTGGGTCAAGTTCTGTACGGATATGATCCAGCACTTCTTGAATCAAGGTTGCTTCATTATCCTGCGTATGGTCGCCGTGCAATTCTACTTGCTCGTAAGAATAGCGTCCGTTGTTTTCCATCTTGATTGCGACAACTGTCACATTTTCTGCGCCTTTAAGATATGGTTTAATTGCTACTTCGTAATTCATTAGTTAGTTCCTTTCATTTTTGCTTGTATCTCTTCAAATAATTCTTTAAGCGCTGGATCATATTCTAAAACAGCTTCAAATTCATTGATTCGTTCTTTGATGTTGTTGTTTTCTTGCATCAACTCCTGATTCGCAATCTTTTGATCGTTCAACTGAACAATAGAAAAATTATTTTCAATCATAGTATTCGTTGATGCAGTTGACAATTCATTGATTGTCATTCGTAGTGCTTGATTAATTTGCTCTGTAACCATTTCTGCCTCCTTGCATTATTAATTTAATTCAGAGAAATCTGTATATAAGATTCCTCTTTTATCTCTAAGAGTATTAAAATTGACGATAAATCTTTCAAGGATCCCTAAGAGAGAAACTTTTTGGCCCCATTTATTAATAAAATAAAAATCACCAGATAAAATCGCTGAACGTTTTCCTGTTTCAGGTTTGTCTTTATCAACAATAGGCCCGATTGTAGGTGTATCACTTGTCTGAATTATCCAGCCTTTTTCATTTTCTCCGAAGCCTTTATTTGATACTCTCAAATAATCTCCTATGGAATTCACGTTTCTTTGTTGAGGATTGTTCCAAATCTGTATTCCTGCAAAAGTTTGATTATTACCATTTTCCGTCCCATCTGAATTAGAGCCTATAACAGTAACTCCAGATTTTGTTTCTCTATTACCTGCTACTTCTTGAATACCGGTGTCAAATTTTATAAATTGATTCGGATAACCTGCTACAACACGTCTCATAGCTGCTTTTTCTGTATAGACTTCGTACTGACCTTTGTTTAAGTCAATTTTCATCGCTCCATTCGTAGCACTTAAATTCCCACCCGTAATTCTATCAGCGTCAATGGTGATGCTGTTAAGGTGATTGATAAATGCTTGCTTGCTTATAATGCCTTCAATCAACGCATCCTTCGCGGTAATTCTCTTGATAAACGCATCATCGAATTTCACTTTTTCCGCAGTAACAGCTTCAGCATCCAAAACTACAGTAGTCACCGAACCAGCTTCAAAATTGGCCGTCTTCAGCTTGTCAATCATGGCCGACTTGATAACTGCTTTATCAATCAAAGTTTCACCCGTGATGTGAGTTAGTTTCCCATCAAATCGATTATGGCCATTAGCGCCAAGATTAATTCCTGAAATCAAATCACCTGCACTGTTGATGTTTTGAACCGACCATGAGTCAGCAAGTTGTCTTTGAACGGTTTTCAGGCCTTCATTCTTAGATACTTCAACCTGGAACAGCTGGCTGGTCATAGCCATGCGAGCAACCTTATCCGCAATCCCGTTTTCAGTATTGCCTAAAATCCGCTCATAAAGCTGACTGGTTTCTTTAACACGCTGGAAGTCAGTAGTCTCTACTTTTCGTGCTAGTTGATTGGTCACATTCTTAAATTGACTATCAGCATTCGCTTTGTTAGCAGAGACCTGATCAGATATTCTACCCATTTGTCGTTCAGCATTATCCTTATTTGTAGCGATCTGAGTCTTTAAATTTGAAATCTGATTATCTGCGCCTTGCTTATAAGTAGTTATCTGACTTGAAATATCCGTGAACTTACCATCTACAGATTGACGATAGCTTGCGATTTGACTAGCGATTTCTTTATTCGCACTAGTTTTAACAGCTTCAATCTTCTGATTGATACCCTTCACATCTTCTTGATAAGTCGCTTTGCCTACATAGTCCTTCGTTGCCAGCTCACGGACAGAAGTTGCTTGCTTAGCGCTCTCTTCTCGAGTGTATCTTCTCAATGCTTCTTGTCGCTGGCCGTCTTGGCTGATATAGGTTTCAACCGTTGCCAGTTTAGCAGATAGGCCTTCAGCAGTCTTCTGAAATTCAGACTTGGCAACAACCAGATCCGTCTTCCCATCTTCAGGGGCAGGTCCTGCATCTATACGAGTCGAGCTTCTGGTCAATTCAACCTTGCGAAATGCCACATGGCCAATCCCGTCATAACCAAGAATAATTCGCCAGAAATCAAAATTCACAGGCTTGGTCAATGCTGGTATAGTGACTTGATAAGTCTGCCAGCTAGATGTGAGGTTGAAAGTGCCAGGTATAATTTCAGGATTACCGGAAACTGTACGGTTGGCCCTTAATGATAGCCAAACACTTGAAGAGCCAGAGTAGCAAATTCCTTGAAATGAGAGAGTATAAGTCTCTCCCACCTCCAAATCAAGAAGAGCAGTCGAACTCTTCCACGAAGATCGACTCCCCTCTTTCGAGTGGATTTGCAGCTGCTTCCAAGTATTAGTCGTGCCTTTTACATTGTATTCACCGTTGATAATTTTCCAGTCAACAGGACTACTATCTCCTTGAGAGTAAACCCAGAGCCCTCTTGAGAAATCGTAGTCTTCAGCATAGTTGCGACTACCGACCTTCATTTTTGAAAATTCTTCACGCAATTTCCCAGCTTCAGCCACAACTAAGGTCTTGTCTGCCTTGTCTTTGGTTGCATTGACAATCTCTTGTCTAATACCAGATGCCCGCACCTCAAATTCAGCCATGCTCAATTTCTTGTCCAGCTTGTTCTGCGTGCTTGTTTCCAAACTCTTCACGGACTGCCTGATGTTCTCAGCAGTCACGTTGAGTGAGCTGATATCCGCTTTAGTTCTAAGCCCTTCGGTCAGACGATTTACACCAGCATCAAGTGCATCAGCACGCTGTTTGAAGGTCGATTCGACAGTTGAAATCTGACCGTCAATATCTTCAGGAGCTTCTGAATAAGAAGTATCTACATCGCTTATTTCAAACTTCGGCATCCAAATCCAAACGGTTCCTTCTTGGTTAAAATCGAACAACCATTCATTTGTGGTCTGCTTGGATTCGTTTGTCCAACTTTTGGGAATATGGATAACATATCGTTTAATTTCTGTCGACAATGTTACATTTCCGGTTTTGTACCAAATGTTGCCTAATCGAGATCTCAGCATTATTCCGTTTTTATTCGCCTTGGCATAAAAACTAATGGTTACATCTTGATTAGTCGTACTTCCAAAAATTACTTTTCCAAATTGACCCAGAGCTGGATAAGTAATCTTAGGATTACCTCCGTCCCGACCAGATGGATTCTGACCAACGATTTTTAAGGCATTATGACCTAAATACTTATCTGTGCTATCAATAGCGGCCTCGTAAGTACTCGTAGTCCAAATCCCTGTTTTTGAAATATTCTGCTTGAATAGTGAATTCAAGAATAGATTTCGGCCGGATGCCTGCACACTCGCTATCCTACTAGCTAGTTCCTCCGCAGTCTGCGTGAGTTCTGACTTGCTGGCCTTACCATTAGCTAAGTTGGTCAGTTCTGACAGTCTGCGAGTCGTCGTCTCTTCATAGGTCGCTTGCGCTGACTTCACACCAGCCAGTTCTTTTTTGGTCTGAACAAGTGCTTCAACTTGTTCATCAACTTCATCTTTTATTTGTTCTTGCTTCGATAGAACTTCATTTGCTAAATCATCCAAATCACTTGACAAAGTCATCTGAGCGCTCGTAGCCTGTGTCTTAAACTCTTCAAGTTTAGCGATTGAATCCAGACCAATTCGCTTCGCTTCCTGAGCAAGCAGACTACTTGCGCCAGCGTTTTGTAAGGCTTCTATAGCCCTACGTTTAGCATCTTGTAAAGGACCATTTTCAAAGCTGTCGAAACGCTGATTGGTAGTGTCAGAGAGTTCTTGCTTGACTTCTTCAGCTCTTGCTTTGGTAGAATTCAGGCCATCAGTAAATTGATTGACCAACTCTTCTTTCTGTCTGTCAAAAGCAAGGTTAGCATTCTTGAGTTCTCTTGCTAACTGCCGTTCAAAATTACCTTGAAGTTGTTGAGTTTCGTCCTTGACAGCATCACTCACTGCGTTACCAATCGCATTCGCAAGACCTGACTGGAACTGACCGAAGCCAATTGATTTCAATTTCTTGGCCATTGGTGAGTAAGTGTACTTGGTAATCTTCTTACGCACATCAAGGTTGTAGACCTCATGAAAAAGACTAACAATATCGAACATCTGAACAGGCACGTCACTCTGGCCGACAACCTCAATCTCAAGGCTATCTTCCATCATGTCACAAAGTGAGGTTCGATAATACTGCTCACCATACTTACGAAGGCTTGCTTCATCCTTCACATCCTGGTCATTAACCTCAATCACATCTTCATAGATTTGACTATACTTGTTAATGAGTGGACTATCAATTGTGACCGTAAATGTACGATCAGGTGCTTTCTCTTCCTCACCTTTGACAGTCGTAGTGAAAGTAATTCGAGTCTTCAAAGACTTGGTAGAGGTCTTGTGCTGATAGCTAGACAGGTTCTTTTTGTACATAAAAAGCGATTCATTTTCTGAACCGCCATTTTTTAAAAGTCTAACTTGATATCCATGACGTACAAGGTCTCCACCCCATTGACCAATAATAGAGTGCTTATCTTTCGCAAATGCCTCCATAGCATTCTTAGAGCCAATATTGAAGGTGTGCCTATCTTCAATATCCGAGAAGAACGAGAACGGATTGTCACGAGTGATGCTTCCAGCGAAGCGACTCAAGGCAGTCGAACCAGTCTGCCTATCCAAAGAGATTGGATTGACCACATAGTTATTCAAGAGGGTGAACACCTGGTTCGCATAGACTTGAATATAACCATGCTTCTTCTCAACCTCGAAGATGACAAAATCCTGCTCGCCGTGAAGATCATCAGCAGTTAGGAATGTCTCCTCCTTCAACTTCTCCCACAAGGGATCAGAAGTTGGGAATCGAAAACTCAATTGGTAGGTGCTATTATCCTCTTGAACAATTTCATCAGCGTATGCAGCATTCAGAGGCATATTCCCATTTGTTAAATAAATCAAATCTTATACCTCCAATTTGGTCGAAAAGTAATCTTACGGACGGTTCCAGTAAACGAAACACCAATCTTACCAGTCGGGATTTCTAAGAACCCTCCACGCTTCCGAAGTGTGTTCTGAACCGCACCAGTAGCGTTGTAGATGTTCTGCTTTCCTTGTCTACAATCGATTGTAGCCTTGGTCTTAATCGTAAGATACATGGTCTTACGACCAATCGTAAGAGAGATATCACCATCCCCCTCGATTTCGATGATAGGCTCTGAATAGATTGTTCCAAGATTATTGATTGTACCAGATGCAGTCAGAACCACAGGTTCTACGCTCTTCTGATATCTGAATGGTTGCATTTCTAACTTAATTTCTAACTTCCAAGCATGATTCCCAAAAGGTTCAAAACTAGCAGTCACAAAGTTAGCATAAAACAATGAGCCAAGCTGATAGCTAAATTCCAAAACGTTATCATTCGATTGAAACTTATCAAGAATACTTGAAATCTCAACCATTTTTTTAACGTATAGAATGAAGGTCCTTTCGTAACTGTCGAAAGAACCGTCTAATACACGATAACTGCCATTGACTCCATAAAGGTCAGCCTTCTCTCCCTTCGGCTTAGCAGCCTCCACCTTCCCAAAATCTGTCACATCACAACCAGGAAGGCTTGATGTATTAAAACCGTTGATGATCATATAATCCATTAAATTCCTCCCCTCGCATAAATAGCACCATGTTGTTCGTAGGTTTTGAGCGAGATAATGTCATTGTCTAGATAGACATCTGACGATTTCTCAAGGATAGCAGTAAGGATTCTTTCCATACTTGCTCTCAGAATCGCTATCTCAGACACGGTTCTATTTTCATGCGCTTCAAATTGAGTTGATGGCATAGCCAACTGAGCCTCAAGACTTTTAGTAACTGAGGCAGAGGAATTCAGGTCCAGACCGTCTCCTGAAAATACATCCGCAATCTCATCAGCCATGCCTCCGACCGTTTGCTTGACATCCTTAAATTGGTCTTGCAATCCTTGATCTAACCCCTTCATGATTGCAGTACCAGCAGGAATCAAGAGTTTACGGTCATATTCGATAGGACCTTTGTGATCACGAATCCAATCCGCGATTCCACCAACAAAGTCGGTAACAGAGGACCACATAGACTGCAAACCATTCAAGAAACCTTGCAAGATTGCTTGTCCTGCACTATACAAATCAATATTCCACAATTGATTGAAAAAACCAGTGACATTGCTTACAAGACTAGACACAGCATTAGACATAGTGTTCCATGCGTTCTGTGCTCCAGATACAAGACCATTGATAATGCTTAAAACACTAGATGCTAGAGAACTCCAAGCATTGCTTGCCGTTGACTTGATGTCTTCCCACAAACTTGATAGGAAGTTCATAAAGCCATCCCAGATATTTTGAGCTCCCTGCACCAAACCTGTGATCAGACTTGTTACAGTAGATTTTAACCATTCCCAAGTCGCTGAAGCAGCCGACTTGATAAACTCCCAAATCGCACTAAGAACAGCAGAAAAGTTTTCAAAAACAGCAATACCATAACCAACAATAGTATCTACAACTCCAGAGAAGTATGTTTTGATACCTTCCCAAATCATGGAAATGCCATTTTGAATACCTTCCCAAATTAGAGAAAGATCAGCTCCTAGCTGATTAAAGTTCCCTGTTACAAGGTCAATAATGATTAGAATAGCGCCCAAGAAAATGGATTTGATGAACTCCCAAGCGCCTTGAAAAATCATCTTAATCCCTTCCCAAATTTGAGTAAGACCGTCTGAAATGTTATTCCAAACATTCATGAATCCGTCAATGAACGGTTGAACAATAGCCATTACTACCGTTGTGATAGCTGTCCATGCCACAGACGCAGCCTCTTGAATACTTATCCACAAGTCAGAAAAGAATGTTACAACAGCAGTCCACATCGCTTTCAAAGATTCGATGTAAGCAGTCCAAGCTGTAACAACTCCATCCCACAATGTGCTAGCACCCTCAGAGATACCAGACCAAAGACCGACAAAGAAATCAGCAATCCCCTGCCAAGCCTGCTTGATCCAATCCACAAAAGATGACCAAATTTGCTGACCAGTTTCTGTTTGTGTGAAGAACCATACCAGTCCAGCAGTCAATGCTGCGACTGCCGTTACGATTAGGCCAATCGGATTTGCAGATAAAACTGCATTAAAGATACCAAACGCTCCACTTGCTCCCATGGTTGCAGCCGCATTCGCCGCCTCTGCGGTAGTGAGTGCACCGGTTCTTACGAACTGAGCTAGCATTAAGCCATTCGTAATAGCTAGAGTTGCATTCCTGATTGTTTCAATTCCTTTTATTACCGCTAAGACAGCTTTATATCCTGCCCATGCACTCGTAATACCAACAACAGCCGATTTTAAGGCATCTAATGCAAGAGGTGAATCTTTTAACCAAGAGGTAAATTTACTAAGACTTTCAGAGGCGTCCCTGATAAAACCTGTGATACTTTCAAAGGCAATGCCTAGCAGATTCACTCCCTGCTCTCCATCTTTGATCCCTAAAAGATCACCAACGAAACCCCCAATAATGCCTAATACATCACCGATTGCAGAACCAATGTTCTCAAAAGTAACTCGAATATTGTCTGCTATGTTGATAATTTGGTTCGCTGCATCTTCGCTAAAACCAAGTGCATCTAATATTTCAAAATTCCCCTCTTTATCCATAGACCCAAAGATCATATCAAAGAAGGTTTCGAAAATTCCTGTCACATGTGCAACTTGATCAAAAACAGCACTACCAAAAGCATCTCCGAAAAGTTGAGAAGCAATATCACTGAGTCCGTGTGTTAAAACAACACCTAGCCCTGATAAGATGTTCCCTATCATGGGTAAGAAATTTCCGAATAAAAATGTTTTCGTTGTTTCTAATAATGACTGCAAGGCTGGTGTTACATTTTCACCAATTGCTATCTTCCCTAGCACATTCTGAGCAGCTGCTTTCATGGATTCAAAAGAACCACTAAAAGTAGATGCTGCCTCTTTGGCAGTTGTACCAGTGATGTCGAGATTTTCTTGGATAGCATGGATAGCATTATAAACATCCGAAAGATTGTTAATGTCGTACTTAACACCCGTCAGTTTCTCTGCATCAGCTAAGAGCCGTTGCATTTCTTGCTTTGTACCACCGTAACCAAGCTTCAAATTGTCAAGCATGGTGTAGTTCTGCTTAGCAAATCCTTGATAAGCCATCTGAATGCTCTCCATAGATGTACCCATCTTGTTCGCATTATCTGACATATCAATCATGGCCATGTTTGCTGTTTCAGCAGCTTTATTAGTGTCACCACCAAGAGATTGCAAGAGGCTAGCTGAGAAGCCTGTCACATTTTCCATATAGGCATTAGCTGACAAACCTGTGGTCTTGTAGGCTTCGTTAGCATACCCCTTCACCTTGTCAGCAGAACCTTTGAATAGAGTTTCGATACCTCCAAGTGATTGCTGAAGCGCTGCTCCTTCACTGATAGCTGCCGAAAAGGCCTTGCCAATTCCTGCCGCTGCAATAACTTTCGTCATAACGCTAACAAGACTAGAACCCAATGACTGTCCAGCGCTTTGCCCTGCTGAACTCGCTTCAGGATCGAGGATTGATTGGATTTTACCAGTAATACCTCTGGCTGATGGTATCAATTGTACATAAGCTTGTGCTATTTCTGTCGCCACTAATCCTCACCTCCTATCTTTTCTAGAATTTGCTGACGATATTCTTCAAAGTCCTCACCAGAATCAAAGATCATCTCCTTACTTTCTTTAGCTTTAGTTTTACCTGTCAGCTCCTCTGCAACCATTAATGGTTTGTTGATTCCTTTCTGACCGTCTGTTGTTTTAAACCAAACAAGAGCAGAAAGTCTATCTAGTACGCCCGCAAGCAAAAAGGTTTCAAAAGGAACCTTGATATTGGTCATTGCTAGTTTGATCCGTGAATCATCTCTCAGACCAAAAGCAAAGACAGCTACCTGGTCAGCAGGTAACTGTCTGTAGTCAAAAATTCCATAGGTTTCAGCTAAATCACAGATAAGAGCATCTTCGTCTGTTTGAATCATTCTAGCAAGGAGTGCTATTTTTTTAACTGGTTCTTACTTGTAAAGATTTCCCGAATTTCATTCCCAATCTTGTCCAAAGGAACAATTCCATCCGCAGTTCGCACATGATTTTTCAAATCTTCCGATTTGTTACCAAGCATGAGTTTGACCACTTTGGGTAAAACTGCCGGATTTGTATCTACTTCAGCGATGGCTTCAAGTAACTCATAGTTTTCCAAGCGCTCTTTTGTAATTTCAAAAGCAAATCCAGTCGAAGTAACACCACGAATTGTTTTAATCTGTGGGGTTGCTCCGTTATTTTTTTTCTTATGATTTCGTCTTGACATGATTAAGCTCCTTTGATGTATTCATAGTGTGTGTCGTCAGCAGCGTTAGGGAAGGCAGTGACTGTCGTACCATATCCGAGAACACTTCCATCGTTATAAGTAATTTCATCGATGGCAGTTACCTTTCCTGAAGGGATAACAATACGTTTAAGTACACCACCTTTTAGAACCGTTTCGATTACAAGGCAATGATGTGGCAATTCTTTTGAATTTGCCTTAATTGTAATTCCTGATGACAAGTCCCCAGATACATTATCTGGTCCATACACTTCCTTCAAAACATGTAGATTCAATGCCTCAATAAGCATATATTTGAATGTGTCTGTTTTTTCCTTTTGAACTGAACTTACAATGACACCGCCCCATGCTTTAATATTCTCTGACTCAGGGGAGTTGCTATTGGTCATACCGTCATCTGAAATATAACCTAGTGCTTCAAACGCCTCATCTAATTTTGTTGTTGCGTCTGTCGGCAGTGCTGTTCCAAGAGGTGCAGAATAAACCGCACCTCCGATTTTAGGTTTTGCAGTCGTTACATTTGCTTCTTTTCCCATTTAATTTCTCCTTTTTAAAAATAATTAATATCAAATACGGCTTGATATCGATATTGTTTCGTTTCAGTGTCCGTAAAGTTGTAATCGCTGTTTAAGTGGACACCACAGATTGAATCTAATTCAATCAACTCTTTTACAGCTTTTTTCACTTTCACATTAAGCTCTGCAGCCTTCTGCATAGTAGGACCATAGCTTTGAAAAGCAAAGGTCGCACTACCAGAATGATTTCGCTCCTTACCTCCAGTTTTTTGAATAATGACAAAACTGGCTGGAGCTTCAGCTTCATGCTCAAAAAATGACGGTACATCTAAATGACCGTCAAGATATTTCTTGATAATAATTTCAATCATCTAATGCACCGCCTTCAACAAAGTGTTATTTTTCAAATTATCCCTTTTCGCTTTTCGCGTAGCTGGATAAATCATAGCATTGGCCCTTGTCTTACCAACGTGGCTATCTTGTTCGTAACCAGGGCCACATCTTTTTTTAATGACTGTCGCTTCTTTGTTCAGAATGTCCTGAATCTCTTTTGATTTCAAAAGAGCTCCTACACCCGAACCGATAAGCTTGACTTTTGTATTACTCATACGCTTCAACCATCACTTTCTTGTTCCAGTCTAAAGGCATCATGGCTTCAATTCCTTCCAAAGGAATACCAATCGTGCGCCATTTGCGCCCAAAGAAACGAACTTCACGGTCTTTCCACTCGTTCTGATCGCCTTTTGGAATGCCTAGTGTATAAGAGACCTTCTTTCCAGTCAGATTGAGTTGATTAGTGACATCTTCTGTCGAAGCTGGAACAACCAGGACGTTATCTACTTGAACTTCGGTATTCTCATAGATTGGATGCCCAAAGTCATCCCGACCATTCTTGGTTTTCCCAATCAAAGTCACAGTAATTCCTTTAATCCGTCCCATAGATATCAATCACCCCATATCTTTGTTTTTTAGACCCAGACGTTTCAATTCAGAGTCCTTGATGAAGAGGCCGCCACCAGGTACTAGATAAGAACCACTCACTGAATAACCCAAAGCGCTCTCAGCAAATTGAGTCATCGGCTCCTGCTCAGTTGAGGTCATCAAGGTACGAGCTACCACATCGACTGTAACCGATTTGACCACTATGGCAAAAGATGGATCAGTAGTAACCAATCCATCTATATCTTTGCCAACTTTTTTAGCTTCAACGCGAAGAGAATGAGAAACAACTTCCAACAGCGCTTCGGCTCGTTTTTCCTCATCGAATTTCAACGCCCGCCACAATTTTTTCAAATCTTCTACTGTTGCAAAGTTTTCCATTTCTACCTCCAGTCAAGCGACTACTGGACTTCAGTGTCAGCTTGTTCGATTATCGAAATCAATTCAGGTTTTGTGGCGCGGTTATCATAAGTAATACCTTTTTCATCAAGGATTTCTTTCAACGCTGCGTTAGTTAATGAGTCCAAAGGTTTGTATTCTGCAATTGGAACCCAATCGCCTCCACTAATTGCATTTTCAGTAACGATAGTAGTCCCTGTTTTTACATTAATGTATTCCATATACTACCCCGCTTTCACAACACGAGCAAAGCTGTTTTTGTCCAAAATTCCCCAACCGAGATAGATTTCTGCACGAAGATAGACTTGGTTATAACCTTTCAAGTCTTTCCCAGAATTGTCTGGATCACCATATCGAATAACTTCGAGTGGAATCTGCTTAGCATATCCCCATTTAACCATGTTAGCAAAGTCACCAACAATAGCAACATCCTTATTGGTTCCAACATTAAGACCAACTGTAGTATTCACATCTACAGGTAGACCATTAATAGCCCCTGGATTTGCTCCCCATGCCAATTCAGGGTATAGGCGCTCATTAGCTGAGTTCTTCATGCTAGCTAGTGCACTTGCAAATGTAGTATCAATAGCCATACCGCTAACGATATTATCAGCTCCTTGAATCATTTTAACTGCATCTTCGACATTAGTATCTGGATCGCTTGTTGTAAAGTTCACTGTCTGAGTGACCGCCTTGTCAAAACAGTTATCCCCAATAACAGCGGATTCTTGTTTAGTACGTGGATTTACGCCATGGAAGGCCATGATATCAATACCACGAGCTACTTTATTAGCAAACCCTTCATTGAATGACTTCAAAATATCGATTTTAGCCTCTTCTGATGCAAAAATGAACTCATCAGATACACGAGCGCCATACTCGATTTTAATAGGCACAATAGTTACAGGTTCTAGACTTGCACCACCATGCGTTTTCTTCCCGTTTTCTGCAACGATATCTACATCAGCATCTAACGAGAACGTAAATTCTTTCAATCCATTGAAAGGAATCGCTTGTTGATTAGACAATTTAGCCAGTGAGCTGTGACCCTTAACTTTGTTGATAAGGTCTGTCACAAGCATTGGATCAAATAATGTTCCTCTTGATAGTTGATCTGTCATATATTATTACTCCTTTAATCTTCAAAAACTAAACCTTGTACTAGGTTTTTATAAGATGTATTTTCAGTTTTTTCTAGAGCAGGCTCTAGATTTCGCATTGGTGCGAAATGTTCAGTAGGTTTTACGAAAGATGCCAAGCGCTCCGCATCAGCTTTGAAGCTTTCTTCATCATTTCCATGCAAACGATCTGCAAGGTCATAAGGCAGTCCATGTTGCAAAGCTACTCGAGTTCGCAGACTAGCTGTCTCATAACCAGCGATTTGATTCTGCAAAACTTCAAGTTGCTTGTCAGCATCTGACTTACTTTGATTAGTAGCTTCGATTGTTGACTTCAAGCCAACATTTTCTGTTTCCAATTCTGTAACTCGAGATTTGAGCTGGTCATAGTCGCTATACTTCGCTTTCTCACGAGATAAACGCTCCTTAATAGCAGCATCAAATTCTTCTTGTGTAGTGATTGGTTTAAATTCTGACATTCTCATGTCTCCTTTCTCCTGCTTCCCCGGCAGTTCGGTAATTTTTGGCATCAAAAAAAGCAGTCACAAGACCGCTTATTTTAATAACTGATTTTTTGCTTTTTCTTAGGCTTGGTCGTAGCACAAGCCCAGTGCGCAAGCAAAGCACTATCCATCAAAGAAATATCCATATCGTCAAAGTGCGATCGATAACCAAAACCACCATTTGAGCCAATATTCCGCTTATCGCAGTTAGTAGCTACTTTTGATAGCGATGGTTGACCAGCGTGACAGATGGTTTTCTGGTAAATTCCCTGCTCCCAAAGAGCGTTGGCCACGATGATTTCTTTCACCGTCGGTAGAATCACGTTCTTGATTCTATAGTCCTTCAACTCTTCATCCAGGATCTTTTGACCACTTGCGCCATCGATGACAATTTGAGCCACGTCAGCTTGACGCAAGAAAGCAACCATCCACTCATTCCCATTACGAACAGATTGACAATCGACTGTCTCGATAAAAAAACGGCCATCCTTGGTTCGTGCAGCAATACTCAATGCCACATTCGTTCCATCTTGACCATACTTAATACCAACAGACAACTTGCCAGACAATTCTGGTACATCATCCACCTTGAGCTCATTCCACTCCGTTTCAGAAATGGCAGATTTTTGGTTGTAGGTTGGCCAGAATCCCAAACGTTGGATATTATGGTCAAACTTATCCTCACCAAGCTCTGCTTCTATTTTCCGCTCGTTCAAATGGTAGCCCATGGATGGATTGGAATTATACCAAGCTTCCACATCGTCAATTTCCTTTTCATCGGATACCGACCACTCAGCCCAGCCTGAATACTTCCCTTTCCTGAAAAGACAAGTCTCACGATACTTAGTAAAGACCGTTCCACTTGATACTGGTGTCGGAGGTGTTCCACACATGATTGTGATAGGATTTTCACTATCCGTAACCGTATATTTCAAAGCAGATTCTTGCTCGGTTGTGTACTCTTGAGCCTCGTCAATGATTAGCATATCAAAACCTTCACCAAGACCACCATTTGATGTCCTAGTACGGAATTGGATAACACCACCTGTCGAATAAAGTTCAATCCGCTCCTGCCCCTTAGCCCGAATGGAGTTAAAATCCTCACCATCAACATACCCCATCTTTTCAAGGTATCGCTTGACCTTTTCAAAAGAGGCATGAGAGGTAGAAATTCGGTGAGCCGTGTGCAGGATATTTAATCCTTCATGTAGCCCCCAAATTTCACCAATATATAGGATTTCAGATTTACCATTACGACGAGGGATAGAATAACCAAACTTCTGATGCACCCAAAGACCATTTTTATCAACAGCCATCATTGGCAACAAAAGGTTTTTCTGCCAGGCATAGCAAGAAAGACCAGTCCGTTCGTAAAGTTCAATCGCTTCTTTAGCTTTTGAATTTTTCTTGACGTATTTTAAAATCACCGATTGAGTAGGATTCTGATTGCCAAGTTTCTTCCTCGCCATTCCACTTTCCTTTCAATCGTCATCGCATGATAACCCTATCGCTGGGAGATATCGGATCACCTCCTAGATACTAGCTAAAATATTCAGATACTTTACTTCTTCGTAAGTTTCTGCAAAAATATCTGGTTTGCATGGATAAAATTCACCTTGAACTCCTTTGATAATATAATCCCCTTTTTTGGCTATCATATCACCTTCAAGTGTAGCAATCCATATATTCCCAAGTGCATCAAACCAAATCTTATTTTCTGCAAAGTCAATTACTTCTTTATAGTTATTCCCGTTCCAAAGCACTGCCTCAACCACAACAGGTTTCTTTCTGTACTTCATTTTCTGACTCCTTTCAAAGCATAATAAAAGCACCTAACTTCAACTTCAGTTAAGTGCTTTTATTTAATCGGTTCACCCATAGCATAAGCTTGTTTAGCTTCTACTAACGTCATCTTGTTGGGACCACCATCAATGTTGGTTTCACCCGTATTTTGCCAATTACAATGATCACAAATGTCATAAACAGCAGTCAATGTTCCACAAACCGGACAATGTACATACTCTTCATCATTGATCATCACCAAGTTGCCTTTTCCAATCTTGCTCAAAATAATTCACTCCTTCCTCTGGTTTTAGGATCGTTGTAACACGTCCCCTTTTGTTATCACCCAATGCAAATATGTTTTTTTCTAAATCATATCTTACACGTCGGTATTCCGTATCATAACCAAGTACATTATCGCCAATAGGTTCACCTAAAAGTGTTCTCCCTAGTTCAAGATACTGCATTTGTGTAATATTACCAAATTCTTCACTATGCTTTCTGAAATGCCCGTTGAAAGATTTTTCAGTAGGAAAGCTAGCCTGAGACCAACGAACGCGGTCTTTTAGTTCTTGATATCCCTCACCACCATTATACTTCAAATCCTGAAACTTTGCTAGTGAAATAGGAGCATTTTGAACTCCTAAAACATCAACTATTTTCTTGTATTCCTGAATATCTGCTTTGCGATTATTATCACGCACATCAATATTCATTCTCTTACGCTTTTCTAATTCATCGGAACTCTCATTTCTGATTTTTTTAGTCCAAGAATTTTGAACCTTACCATTTTTAGGATGATAGTCAATTACACAAGTACAATGCTGATGCCTTCTGTAGAAATTCGCTGGTTCCTCACCGTATATGTAATTTCCTACTAAGCTATCACACCATTTGCAGCAACGTCTAGTAGAGTGTCTACTAATCGTCGGTACCAAGCCAGTTTTAGCATGAAACTCCGCATTCTTCCTGATTGTATCATCAATAATTGACTGTGTAAAGTTCACAATAGGTTCACCGAGCAACCAACTGACATCCTCAAAATTCTCCTCAGACGAAAAGCGATTGACAATGCCAGCTATTCGATCCTGATTCAATTCAGGGACTTGCACTTTGAGACCGATTTTGGCTTCATCATTCAAATTCTTCTGAACATCGCTAGCATAACCACTCACAAGCTCGTGATTTCGCCCTAGCATGTCCGTCAGCAAACGATGAGCGATATTGTAATACATTTTACCGTCTGGCAATTTATCGGCGCTCAGAGACGCTCCTAGAGCCTTAGAGAGAATCTCTCCAATTTCAACCGCAAACTCATTTGCAGTTTTGTAAGTGGCTTTTTTTGCCTTCAAAGTAGCAAAAGCATTTCTGACAATCTCGCTCTTGCCAAAATCTCGTTCAAACCTCTCTTGAACCTCTTGCAAGATACCAGGTAAAACATCATTCTCCATTTGAACCACCCTCGCTTATCACTGGCCTAGCAGACATGTCTCCAGCAATACCAGTAAGGTCTCGAATTGTCTCCGCATTGATGTAACCAGGCAATGCCTGATTCAACTTCACAACACCGTCACCAATCATAGTCATTGTATTCGCATCCGCTTCAAACAATGGCTCCCACTTGACTGTGGTTCTTACAAATTGACTTCTAGTATAGCAAAACTCATCACGCAAACAAGCTGCAACATAAGCGACATTTAGCAATCCAGCACCTAGTGAGCGCTGAGCCTTCCGCCCAGCTAAACGCAAATTCTCATGACTAGCCTTGATGGCTTCCACAGATGATGGATTATCTGAAACGAAACCAAGGTCATCCAATGTCAGCCCCATTTCGCCAGCAAATCCAGCTGCGGCTGTTCTGAGCTGTTCAGTAAAAGGTGACATGCTAGCGGTAGTAAATTGCCCAACGCTCGGCTTCTCTCCTTTGTCACTAGAAGAAATCGTCAACAAGCTTGATACAGTAGCTTTCCATTTTTCCATAGGCTCTGCATCAGGATCAAGCCCAAGAATATATTTCTGTGGCCATGAGTAGAACTCAGCCGTAATATCCGCTCGTTCCAAAGTACGCTTAGCATATTTCTGATAATACATCCCAGCTCTGGTGATACGACTCCGACCAAACGGACGAACAGCATCAGGACGATGAATGACTGGAACCAACAAAGGGATACCAGTTTCATTCACAACTGAGTATGGACTACCATCTTTTGGAATAAAATGAGTAGCATTAGGCTCGAAGTAGGCTTCAAGCGTTGGACGATTGTAATCATCACGAGCCAACACCGCATAACCTTCCACAAGCAATCCAGTAATAGGATCAATGACACCAGTTGCATTACTTGATTCAATGACTTGCAACCTCACCTTATCATCTTCACCCTTCGAAATGTAGACAAAGCTACACGAACCAATCAGCGCAGCTAAAATAGCACTATCAAAGAAGATATCAGGATTGTTCCGATTAAAGATTTCTGTAACATTAAAATCATCGTTAGCAAATTCCCTGAAAATCAAACGATCTGCAAGACTATCAACGCCCTTTGCAGCCCAACCAAGGACAGCCTGGTACTTCACCCTGACTTGTGGAGGAATTGTGATTCCTGTCGGTGCTTCATGGTGTTGCATTGCATAATGCTTGTACCTCAGATTAACTCTGCTCTGATAGAGAGTCAACTTTCTCCTGAGATAGTCAATTCCTCTTAATTCCAAACCGTTCTCCTTTCTTGTGATGATTTGGCGCGAGAAAAAATGTACAGTGACGGCGTGAAGCCCTCGAGCGCCTAGTGGGAGGGGGATACCCCCCTATCCTCTGCTAGGACTTCCTCACACTCTTCTATTTTTCTCTAAGTCTAATAATCCGGTAATTCATATTTTTATTAAAAATAATTTAATATATTTTTTATTTTAAGATCTATATTTTGTCCAATCTCTCGATTGTGGCAAATTTCTGTTGCCAACAACAGTTGTACTTGCTGATTTATCATCAGCATAAAGCTTGTCAGACTTCTGTCTATTGCACTGCCAGTGCGCGAGCTGTAGGTTATTGATGTCTGATGGATGACCGTTCCGATTAATTGGAATGATGTGGTCAATGACTGGTGACAAAGGATGTGGATACTTCAATGACTTGTCTACTGGTAGTCCACAAATCCCACAAGTATTTCTTGTCTTAAGAATAATCTTCTTATTTTTCTCAAAGGCGACTCGGTGAGGACCACTCCGGTCTGGTCTTTCTTGGGGGATATTCATTTAGGGAGGGGCCTTTCTTTTTTGGGGAGGTAGGTAGTTAAATTTTTATGATGTAGGGGGGAGTTTTTCAACCTCTGACACCCTCATATATTTAACATATCTTATATTTTGTGACTTTCAAGAAAGTATGGTTTAGCCCAATCATGACAATGGGTTTCCGGTTTTTCTTATTTTTTAATTTACCATTTCTCAATATGATAAATAAGCGTGCTTTTAATACGTAAAAGTAAGCATACTTTCATCAATTTCATCTTGATTGTATCCAATATAATCTAATGTGATGTCTGGAGCAGAGTGATTAAGTATTTGCATTAAAATAGCTATATTCCCATTTTGTTTATAATGATGATAACCAAACGTTTTTCTCATCGAATGTGTTCCGATGTGCTTGAGTCCTGAATGTTTAGCTGCATCGTTCAAGAATTGATACACAGCCACTCTACCGATATGTTTAATACTTACTCCGTCACCTCTAACTTTTTTTCTACTTGGAAAAAGATAGTCGTAACTCTCAAGATGATTTTCTTTTATATAACGATTCAAAGCCTTTCGTAATTCTGGATTAACTGCAAATTTTCTTATTTTGCCAGTTTTTTTCTCTTTGATTTCAATTCTATCTTGAACTACATGTTTCACTTGAAGAGGAACAATGTCGCTTACTCGTAGACCTGAATATATTCCTACTAAGAAAAGAATATAGTTTCGTTCACTCTTTGATTTCAAGTAATTCTTCATTCTATCAATATCGTCTAGCTCACGAATTGGTTCTACTTTTTTCACGATATCACCTCCAAACTAAAAGAAAAGACAGGGTGTGCCTGCCTTTACAATTATTTCATAATATAATTTTAGCACATAAAATCATATATTTACTCCGGACTTACTCCGAGTTTACTCCAAAAAAACTCCAAATTTACTCCAAAATTTCAATCTGTTCTCCATTGCGGTATAGCTCTGCAAATGCCATCAGAGACTTATCCAAGATGTCGTAATATGAACTTTCTGAAAGAGACAAGTCCATTGCGATTGTTTCATCCTTCTTGCAATTCCACTGAAGATACTTCTCAAAAAGTATCCTACGATAGAGGGGATCATGTAATCTACTGACAGCTTGCTCAATTGCATCCAGCTCAATCTCTGCATCAACTTTTCGTATAGCCAATTTTTCAACTTGACTATCTCTCCCGCTTAATGGATTTCGTGGCATGAATGAGTAGGTGGTGGTCACTCTCTGACCATCAGTGTCATTTGCGACTCTTCTCCAACGAGGATATCCTTTTAGAATCCTTTTGGCATTCTCTTTCGTTTTTATTTCATTTATATCAGGAAAGAAGGGCATCGCTCACCTCGTTTCTATGCCGTTTATATTTTACTCATGATTTGTAATCACGCTACCAGCTCCATTGACAGTAACCCAGCCATGTTTTTCTCTGGCTTCCGCTTCCTTCATGCGGATAAGGTTGTCTGTGATTGAGTCTGACTTAGCTTTGTTAGCTTTGGCTTCACCTTCTGCTTTGATGATACCAGCATCCGCTTCAGCTTGAGCTTGAACTTTCTTAGTATCGGCTTCGACCCTAGCTTTTTCTTGTTCCTGTTTAGCTGTGTCGATTTCCTTCTGTTTGACAGATTCAGATTTGATTGCTGCTTCAATCTCATCTCCTGCATCCTGATCAGTTATTGTGAATGAAACAAATTCAAGATCATAAGATTCAAATTTTTCTTTTAGCGCCTTATCAATCCCTTCATAGACTTCTGTCCGTTTATTTCCAAGAATATCATAGATATCGTAATTTCCAGTCACAGATTCAATAGCCCGTTGAACTGCTGGCGCAATTACACTCTCATTCACATTTTCTAACTTGGTGTAGTTTGAAAAGATCGTCATGGCCTTTTCTTTATTCACACGATACTTCACATCAATGTTAGTATTCAGCCATTGACCATCTTTGGTCTGAGTTGTGATTTTTTCCATAGTCTTCGTCTGAACTGAAGTCGAAAGAGTATAGACGGTATCGATGAAAGGAATTTTAAGATGATAGCCTGTTTGTAGGGTGTTTTCCTGAACACCTCCGATCGCACTGACCTTTACTCCAACCGTATTAGCTGGGATGCGCTTCACGGCCGTGAGACGAAAAATTCCAAGTGAAGTAATAGCAACAACCATGATGATGCCACCTTTTGCAAGTTTCGTAAGTTTAGTTTTTCCTGTTTCATTATCGTATTGTGTAAACATTGTTTTTACTCCTTTTTAAATCATTTTTCCTTCAAATACTAATGTAATAGTCCCTGTCCCATCTATGTGCTTAGAAACCAGTGCACGACAATCTGAACCATACTCAACACCATCAATCGTGATGCTATGCTTTATTTTGTCAACGTTGATGATAGATCCATTTGATGTCTTAATTCTCATGTTCCATCTCCTCAATCAACCAATCAAGGTTCTTGCGTGCCTTCTTCAAGTCTTCAAGACCGTTTTTCTTCTGATGACGTAGTAAATACTTCAAACTATTTCCTAAGTAGAAGCCCTTTAACTGTTCTGGTGTCATGAAATTTCTTAAAGCATCGATAGACTCCATACCATATCGTCCTTGATAATGGCTTGGTTTGTTTACGTTGTCAATTATTTCTGGGTTCATTCCTTATCCTCCAAAAGCTCCTTATTTTCGTAGACATTGCCGATGATTTCCTCGTCTTCAGTCCACGCATACCCACTTAGCAATCCCTTTAGATATATGGCAGGCATTCCGCCTATGAATGTGCCACCGTATTCTTTTTCTAGATATACTTCATGGGAACATCCTCTTGTACATTTAACGATATCACCGATGAATACCTCTTTGCCATTCTTATCCTTGAGTCCTGTTGATTGCATGAGTTCGATTTCGTCAAACTCTACAGATATTTCTGTAGATCTTTCAATATCTCCCTGCTGGCAGATATCTACGAGCTTACTATCAAATGAAATGTTAGTTACATCACACATCCATTTTGGCGACTTCATCCACGCTCTAAATTTGGGTATCATAATTTCACCTCATCTCCAATCGTCAATGATTCGTAGCTTGTTTGCGTGACTACGAAAATGCCATAACTTTTAATAGTGATAGTGTACATGTCGCCAATCTTCTCCTTTTGTAAAACTCTGCCTTTGATTTCCGCACCTTGATTATCGGCTCGATAGATAACCATCGGGCGCTTTGCTTCTAGTTTTTTAATGTGGATACTCTGCCAGATATTTAATCCAGCAGACAATAAAATCCAGATTGCTATGAATCGTTTCAATCTGTGACCTCTCTTCCATCTCTTACTTTTTGCAAATAATATTTATATATTTCATTGTCGGTATGTTCATTTACTAACTTTTCAAGTGCTTTATTGACCACTTCTGATATGCTTCTATAACCACCATATTCTTTTAAGGCTTCGACATGGTCATACATATCTTTGGTAAGCGTTGTTTGTACCTTTCTAGCCATCACTCCACCTCCTCCACTTCAATTCCCGGACAATCGAACACCCAGCCAAAGCCAGCTTCTTCTAGTTCTTTGCGGGTAACTTTATAATTCCCAGCTGTTATATCTTGACTAAAATAAAGAATACTCCCTGATTGCGATTTGACCAAAGGCTGCCTATTTTTTAAAGTCACCACATACTGGTTCTCTTCCTCGATCTCGTAGCCATCTAGCCATGCACGAGCGGCTAAATCAAACGGTCGTTCTTGCATAAACCATTTACCAACTTCTTCATTTGTGAAATCAAAATCGAAGAAGTCTGCTACGTCTTTGCAAGATTTTCTAGCTTCCTCAATCCAATCTGCCACAAACTGCGGTACTACGACTTTTTCTGGTTCGTCAAGACTTTTAATAAGCTCCTCTATATATACATAAACTGCCCAGCCAGTAAGTCTTATGATGGTTTCTTTCTGTGCCTCAATCCTTTTTAACGCTTCCTGTTTATTCATCTTCCAACTCCTCCACTTTCTTCCTCAATTCTTTATTCTTTTTCTTCAACAAATCGCGCTCCAACGCTCTAATGCGTCTTTTCCGTGAATCGCACGGCTTCGAATACTCGATTATATTCTCTTCGTTTTGCTCGATTGTGCGTTTCAGTCCTTCGATTACTACCTTTTTGCTATATTCCATGGTTTATCTAACCTGTTTATAAAAATCCAGCTCTTGCCCCTCATGGCTCAAAGACACAAGAGCTAGCAAATTCTTTATACGTCATTCGTCCAAGTCTGACGCATATTCTAGCTCGCTTTTAACGTGGTTCGCGGCACGTTGATTTTGTTGCTAAGTAATAGCAATCTACCGCACCATAATCAAACCTCACATCGTCTTTTCCGATGTGTTTCTTGAATTTTGGTCTGGTAATACCTGAGAAAGCCCACTGATGATCTTTCATCTGTTCGATAAGTTCATCCACATTGTAAAAACTTCCAAGAAAAAATTGACAGTGTCCATTGTAGACGAAATATAGTCTTAATAACAAGGTGTCCCACCTCTCTAAAAGTAATCTTTCCTTTTATTTTTTAAGTCATTAAATACCATCAGATGATCATTGTCTACACCCTTCATCAACCGACTCATAAACGGCCGACCGTAGCGTTTCTGAATTTCTTGTGCAGTTAGATTAGTCGTGATAACCGTATTGGCCCTTTTGTTGAGAATGTTGTAAAGAATACTGAAGGACCACTCACTGTCCTTCTCCATACCCAAATCATCCAAAACCAAAAACTTAGCACTGGCAATCTTATTGACCAGGAACTCTTCCTGACTAAAGTCCGCCTTGATTTTCATCAGTAAATCAGTGACATTGATAAAGATAGCAATTTCTTTTGTAGCTTCTGATAAAGCTTTCATCATGGCAAAAGCAAGATGGCTTTTACCCGTTCCAGCTTCTCCTTGAAAAACAACATTGTTTCTCGCTCCACCTACCCACTCTCTACAAATTTTTTTGGCAAACTTCAATTTTTTAGCCTCTTTTTCAGTAGGTGTCTCAAAGTTATCAAGAGTAGCATTTTTCAGTACATCATCATAGAGAGAGAATCTCTCAAGATAGAACTTACGCTCTCGTTCATGTTCAGCATCAGCCAACTCATTGACCTTTATTTGATTCTCTGCATGTATCCGTTCTGATTCACATAATCGACAAAGGACATCATTTGTCCGGAGGATTTTGATCAAGGGAATTCCATGCTTTTCGCAAATTTCATCCTGCTGTTCAGTATTTCTATGGTAAGATAAGGCCATTTCCTCGAGTGCATCAGTTACCATGATACCTTACCTCCACAAGCTTGCCAGCTGGCCATATCTGACAAGCAAGCAGTGGCAGTAGAAAGAGATTGTTTTGCAAGCAGTGACTTCTTTTCCTCGCTTATCGGATAAAAGTCATCTTCAAATTGCTCGATAAGTTCTAAAATCCCCATTCGTCTGTCGCCTCCTTACCTGATTTTTTTTCTTGATGTTGTTTTTGAGATTGTTGAACCTGTTCAACTGTTGTAACCTGATTCAGCTGCCAATTTCGCAAAATACCACCTATGTATTTAACGTTTGGTTTTCCTAAATTAACAGCGGTCCTCAAAGCTTCTTTGACTAGTTCAGAGTCATTTTCGTTCAACAGATGATTGATTTCTTCAATTTCGAAACCTGATAGCAATCTGCGAAACTCAGACTGAAATAGTTCTAAGATATTTTCACTATTACTAGTAGTAGTTATATTCTTATCTTTATCTAATCTATTCTTAATCTTAGTCTTATCTCCTTCTTCTTCTAGTGCGTTACCGTCCGTTACTGTAACGTTACTTGTAACGTTACCGAGAGCTAGATTTTTTTGCTTCTCACGATGTCTTGCCACACGATTCCGTGTTTGTTCCTTGATTCTTTCCATGCCATCAATATTTTGATGTTTTTCCCAATTTGGCAAAGTAATGACACCGTCAATAATCTCAATCATCCCGAATTGCTCAAAGACTCCCAGAGCCATTCTGACAGTATTTAGAGGCCTTTGAAAAATTGTAGCAAGCATTTCATCAGTGTAATGAACCTTATCTGACATCATCAAAAGCCCGTTGCGATTATGTTTGCCAGCGAGAGCTAGGATTTTAAACCATATAACTAAAATGGCATCATGGTCTGGCAGTGCATCAATAAGACGTATTTTTTCATCGTCAAAAATGTCCGTCGTAATCTTAATCCATTTAATTTCTGACATATTTCCTCCTTGGAAGTATCATGCCCTAGCTCCCCATTTTCGTTGATTTCTCCGAAAATCCATGGTCATTTCTTTGTAAAGCAAACGCCCATTTTCTTCTAAGAGATTCGCATTTTGACTTCTTAGAAGGTCATTAATTCTTGCTTCTTCCTGATAGTCGCTAGCCAGTCTGTCATAATCTTCGATGCATTCTCTAAAACTATGAGGCACGTCCTCAATCGTTGAAGCGAGTCCGACAGGTGGTTGTGAATCATAGGTTGACTTTCTGTCACAGTTTTTCAGGTTTCTTCGTGCAACTTGTCTGAAATCTTCAGCTTCTTCAATGATGATCACTGTTTTTTGTTCAGCTTCTTCTTCATTTTTAGCAGTCAGTAGCATCAAGATAAAGAACCCGATAAAGATTGCCACTAAGCCAATCAATTGGCTTGATAAAGTTGGTTCTGTCATTTTTTCTTCTTTCTCCTTCTAAATCACTAAGTGCGACTGCACAAAGTTATCCAATTCATTTCTATCAATTCTTTTGGTTCCGTCAATCTTGTATAGATTCAAACCCATTCTTAACCATTTTCTGATAGTGTTAGCGCTACAGTCGGCATAATTAGCTGCGCTTTCGATAGATAGCCACCGTTTTTCTGTTGTTTCATGCTCTAACAATTCTTCGAATGATTCCTTGAATTGAGTTCTTACAACTGTTCGGATGCCATTTTCAAATTCTTCGCTAAGTATATTCACAAGAGCCTCCTAATGTGTTATAATTTTATTGGTTATTTTTCTATGCGCCTGATTTCCGTCAGGTGCTTTTTTGTTTACACAGTATTACTTTCCATCGCCCTGAGTTCAATCTCATGGCTGACTTGTTTCAATAGCTTCTCACACGCTATTTTAGCTTCTCTGTAGGTTTTAGATTCGCTGATGAAGTAATCAGCTAGTTCAATGATTTTATCTTCCAATTTGACCTCCTATATCAGTCTTGAGACGGATGTTTTTTTCTCCTCGATTGCTATAATAAATTTGACTAGGACCTCTCACCGTTTTAGTCAAAATTTCAACAGAAAGGAGGGAAAGTTATGAGTAACAACTTCAAAAAATATGACATTCTACTAGCACATGCTATTATCGCTAAAAATACAGGTCACAAGTTGATAGTCCAAACAGCTGCAGGGCGATACATTGGAGAAGCTTATAATCCTGATAGCTCTGATTATCCTGACGTATCTGCAGTTGCTCAAAACATAAAAGAACTTCGAGTTTCTGAATACGACCCAAAAAATCCAACAGCAATCTTTTTAGTAGATGTTGAAGTTCACACCGATTCAATAGGTGGACCGTTTAAAATGCCATACGTTTGTCTATTTCTAGATCAGATATTGGGTGTTTCGATTGGGAAATTCGAAGATCCGACTGAAGAATAGCATCTTTGTCTATCATAAAGTCTATCGATTGTTTGATAGGCTTTTTTATTTTCCCACTATACGGATATCGTCTTGGTCTCATTACACCGCCTCCTCATTCAAAAATTTGTTGATAAAATACTGCTGCCCCTTGCCAGTGACCTTGACGGTCTTGCTGACAGAGATATGACCGTCAGGATGTGTGATGGTTGACTCCTTGATTTCAAAGAGTTTCATTTCCATGCTTCGTTGTGTTGGCATGTTCCAGTCAGAACCTTTTCGCTTGATCAAGTAGCCATTTTCACGCAACCAGACAAAAAGGCGATTTCCTCCGATTTTGTAGCCGTTTTGACTGATGAGCTTAGCAAGGTCTCCGACCAAGATAGACGTGTGACTTGCGCTGACTGCGTCCGCAAAGAGTACCTTCGGTTTGTCCGCCTCAATCTGAGCTTCTAGCTTATGAACCTTCTTGTCTGCCATGAGCAAGGCTCTAGCCATAATCTTCTCAGGGCTGTTGAAGTCCTTTTCTACTTGGATGAAGTATTGTCGGACTTGCTTGCCTTGCTCTGTCCGCTGGATCATGGCAATTTCTTTGGCCATGTCTAACTTGATAACGTGGTCAGTAGCTCTACGACCTCCTGTACTTTGCGACAAAAATGTCGAAAAGTCTTCGTTTTCTGTAAATCCGTATTCCGTCATTCGTGGAAACCATTTATCATAAGGTGTTTTGACTTCTAGAGCCTCATGAAGTTGTCTTCCAGAAACAACAGGCTCATGACTATCATTAAGTGTAACGTTGATAAGTTCGTTCATAATATTCCTTTCTAAGTAAAGACCTCTAAAAAATCATAAATTAAATTTCTTTCTAACTCTTTCTATCTCCGTCTCTTGTCTCTTTTTGTATTCGTCAATACGCTTGTTCCTATCTCTTTTACTAGCGTAGTATGTAGCAAAGCCAATGATAAGATTGATTATGACAGCAAAGTAAAACCATACTAGTTCGTTCATAGTCCTCTCCTCTAGCACCTAATTTTGATGATTAGGTGTTTTTTGTTGCATAGCACGTTTTCTGATATTTTGCCTCAAACAATCAGCTAAGTGAAGCATGTTCGGGATCTTGCTTCCTTTGATGCTACTAATAGCTCCTAAAGCTTCATAGTAGGTCTCTGTGTGTTCCAAAATATCATCAACCATATTTTCAAAATGTTTCTCAATGATTTCTTTGATGACATCATTATTTTGTTTCTTTACGTCCATCTCAAACCTCCTACGCTAACACCTTACTGCCGACTACCAATCGTTTAACGACAACGTCCATCTCCTTAAATTCGGCATTCTCTGCACAGTAGCGGACGCTCTCACTGATGATGTGACAAATAGATACGCCGTACTCGTTCGCAAGTTCCGTAGCAATATCCCAGGCATCTTTGTCAATCCGTGTTACTTTTTGCGCTGCGTTGTTCATAATGTTCCTTTCTAAAAATGAGGACTGTTCTTTATATCTCAATTCGAGATATTTTGTTTTAAAAAAATAATTCACTTTCTGTCTTGTGAAAATAATTGGATATAATCGATATTTCATAATCGTGGAATGGTGCTTTACCACTTTCTTTTTGTTCGTATTGTCTTCGGTCTTTCAAGCCGATTAAATCAGCCATAAAAACTGTTGTGAGTTCGTGCTTTTTTCGCTCTTTTCGCAGCTTAGTTTTAGGCTTTAATTCTTGTTTTCTCAATCTTTGTTTTTTTGTAAGTTTTTGCACGTTCCTACCTCCTTATCTTAATTCATCCAAGCTGACTTCCAGTGCATCAGCGATTTTGCATATATTCGGCCAAGAAAGGTACTTTACCTTTCCGCTTTTCAAACCAGGAACTGACAATCAACCAGCAGGGACTTACCAAGAAGTGGGCCCTCGTGGCGGACAAGTTTCTGGCGGTCGTGTAGTCCACATCGACCAAGGTGATAGATTACCACCTACTCAAGAACCTGGTCGAAACTGGGTCAAACAATAATCTGGTGAGCGTATCAAATTTTGATACGCTTTTTCGATAGACAAAAGCACTTTCCAAAAATATTGATTTGTAGCCAACTTTCAGCGAAACGCTGATTATTTTCGGTGTACTTTGTTATATAGTGATGTATCATATTTTTCCTTTCTAAATATGGTATAATCAAAATAAAATGATTGGAGAAAAACCATGTCACAAAAAATTTGTTTTGTCGTCTCTGCTATCGGTCCAGAAAAATCAGAAATTAGAAATCATTCTGATAGCGTCTTAAGACACATCATTAAGCCAGCTTTGTCTGATAAATACGATGTAAAAAGAGCTGATGAATTATATCATTCTGATAGAATAGATGATAAAATATTTGACGCTCTAATAAAGTCAGACCTTGTTATTGTTGATATAACAGGTAACAACCCAAATGTCTTTTTAGAACTCGGCTATCGTAAGGCTTTGGATTTGCCAACCATTTTTTTAAGACAGCAAACCAATGAAGACATCCCATTTGATATTCGAACAATCAATATCATACATTATGATTTGAAAAATACTTCAGGAACAGATGTCCTTGAATCTGTTAGCAAAACTATCCAACGGATCCAAAAGACCGAAGAAAGTCTAGACTTTTCATCATTAAAAAAGAAAAATAATGATGAGAAAGACTATGTCACAACTCAAGAGTTCGCCCAGTTAAAATCTACTATTAACAATATCTATGATGCTATTGAAACGTTAAACAGCAATATTGCAAACGCACCAACTACCAATCGTCCAATGACTCAAGAAGATATTATCATGATGGCTTTTCAAGAACCTGAAAAACTTGAGAAAATCTTTGAGTTGCAAGCGAAGTATCCAAATGCTTTCACACTTAAAACTACTGATTAGCCTGTTCTAAACGTCTGATTCGTTCCTCAAGACCCTTAACATAGCCTCTTAAGTAACTTATTTCGGCTATGTTTTTTTCTTGGTTTTTTTCTAATTTTGAAACAACTTCTTTTGTATCCATCGCCTACCTCCTTTCCCTATTTTTTTGCTTCAAGAGCAACAGCCTGCCAGGGAGTCGAACCCTGGTGCTACCGATCAGGCTACATTCATTTTGTCCTGCATTCCTGCGAACGCTGCATCGAAACGAATGTCATCGATTTCGTCTTGAGTGAAGCCAGCATCAAGAAGGTAACGCTCTTGGCGTTCGATCTCTTCTGCCAACTCTGTCCATCCGAAAGCGAACTGACGGCAGTTGTTCCAGAATGATTCAAGCTGACCATAGAGGAAGCTTTCCTCGTATGTATTTTGAAGCAGGGTTTCTGCAACCACTGCTTTGAAGATGTTGATGGCTTTCTCGTTTAATGTGTTCATGGTGTTTCCCTCCGGTTTGTTTTTTTGTTATTTCCTTAAGCTTGATTTAATTATATCTCATTTTGAGATATATGTCAATAACTTTTTATCACTTTTTGAGATTTTTTTATTTATTTTTTTATCACATTGGTATATAATAAAAAAGAAAGGAGTTAATTGATATGAATATACTAGGAAACTCAATTAAAGAGGTGAGAAAATCCAAAAAGTTAACTCAAAAAAAACTTGCCGAACTGACAGGTTTTAAACAAAATACAATTTCTAACCATGAGAACGGGAATAGACAATTAGATGAAGGAGATATAAGAATATATGCTCAGGCTTTGGGTGTATCGCCTCAATATTTGTTTGATTTATCGAAACCTACATCGGTTGATAGCACTCCCCAAATCCAAACCATCTACGACCAGTTGCACCAGCCAAGACAAGCCAAAGTCTTGAACTATGCAGAGAGGCAACTGAACGAGCAGAAAAACGAAGAAGAAACGAAGATAAACGAAGTATCGGAAGTCATTCAACTTTATAGTTACGACTACTACGACCACCCAGTTTCTGCAGGTACAGGCCAGTATTTGAACGACGTACGAGTTGAACGGATTGAGTTGCCAGTAGATATCGATGCCGACTTTGTCATTCCAATCAAAGGGGACTCCATGGAGCCAGACTATCACGATGGTGATCTGGTATTTATCCAGACCAGTGTGGACTTAAATGACGGAGTTATCGGAGTGTTCAACTACAACGGCGATGCTTATATCAAGCAGCTTGTCATCGACAAAGACCAGGCATACCTACATAGTCTAAACCCAGCGTACAAAGATATGCCAATCACACCAGAGACAGACTTCCGAATTATCGGTGAAGTCGTGGATTTGTATAGGGAGAAATAAAAAAATATTTTTTTAAATATTAAAAATTTTATTTAAAAAATAAAAAAACAGTTGACTTTTTTAAAGAAATCATTTAGAATGAATTCATTAGAGAAAAAGCGTCGGGATCTCTACGGGGACCGATACGGGAAAGCTCCTTCATTCTAAATAGAATGGGGGAGTTTTTTTGAAACCATTTAAAACAATCGAGGAACAAATCTCAACACTAAAAAGCAGAGGGTTATCCATTACAGATGAATCTAAAGCAGCTAAGTACCTGCTCAGCAACAATTACTACAATATTATCAATGGATACAGTAAGTTTTTTCAACACCCTGGTACTGACATTTATATTGACGGTGTCACATTTGACGAAGTTTCAAGTCTCTATACATTTGACAAAGATGTAAAACGAGCCATTTTACAAGCTATTCTTGAAGCTGAACACCATATCAAGTCAATCACTGCTCACAGATTCGCCGAAGCCTACCCTAGTCAAAAATACGCCTATCTAAACACCAATTCTTATGCAGATAATAAAATATTAGACGTGGGATTTATCGTATCAAAACTATCCAAAATCATAAACACAAACAAGCGATACAGAGGAAATTCAATCCATCACTACGCACATACTCATTCAGATGTCCCAATCTGGGTACTAACTGATTATCTAGAGTTTGGAGATTTACGAACGATTGTTGAAAACCTACCGAATTCACTCCAAAATGAAATCGCACGAGATTTAGTAAGTTTTATAAGCACAAACGTACCGGACTTTAACGATGTTTTTCCACCAGAAACCTTGATATCTTTTCTAAAAAATATTAATGAGGTACGAAACAAATGCGCTCACAATAATCGCTTATTAAACTTCAGATGTCGTTCTAATAGTACGTTTTGGGAAATTATTCATAACGAAGAGATCTTAATAGGAGATGATAGTAGAAAAACTGTATATTCAACAATTATTAGCCTTCAATGCTTTATCAGTAAAGCGGAATTCAACATTTTGTGGAATACTCTTAGAAAGAAAGTTATCAAACTAGAGAAAAAGCTGCCTTCTATAGACATCAATGTAATCAACCAATCTTTAGGATTTCCTGATGATTGGCACCGTAATGAACCAAGAGTATAAATTAAAACCAACTGTTTCCATTTTGGAAACAACTCAAAAAATCCCCACACTCGCCATCGCCAAATCTTGAGTGTGAGGATATCCTGTATAAGAAACAACCATTCAAAAGGTCGTTTTCTTATACCCATTTTATCAAAAAAGTGAGGTAAAATCAATGATTGGAAAATACCAAAAAAATGGCACTACTGCTTATTACTTTAAAGCATATCACGGATTAGATCCGTTGACTGGCAAGAAGATTCAAACCTTCCGTCGTGGCTTTAAAACAGAACGTGAGGCAAGACTTGCTGAAGCAAAGTGCATCACTGAGTATGAAAAAAAGACATTCAGAGCAAAGAACATCACTACAACTACCTTCCTACAAGTCTATGAGATTTGGAAGGACCATTATAAAAACACTGTTAAAGAGTCAACCTACGTAAACCAGACTAGCATTGCCGACCGTCATATCTTGCCGATTTTTGGAGATAAAGCTATAAACAAGATTACTATGACCATGTGCCAAACTCAAGTCAATAAGTGGGCAGACGAATACAAAAGATTTTTTGGAATCATCAGTATAGCAAATCAAATCTTTGACTACGCTATTTCGATGGAGTTGATTGAAACGAATCCGATGAGAAAGACACTGAAGCCTAAACGACAAAAAAATAATACAGATGAACTCGAAAAGTTCTACAACAAAGAAGAACTGAAGGAATTTTTCAAAATCGTTAAAGGCTTTGACGATGATGAAATGCTGACGTATTTTAGACTACTAGCTTTTACCGGAATGCGAAAAAATGAAATCAGCGCTCTAAGATGGTCTGATATCGATTTAAAAAAAGGACATATTACTGTCAATCAAACCTTGGCCAAGGGTGAAGATAATAAACTTATCTTTCAGACTCCAAAGACAAAAAAGAGTGCCCGAACAATTACCCTCGATTCAAAAACAATTAAGGTTTTAAAAGATTGGCACAAGTATAGTACAAAAGGACTTCTTTTTAAAAATGAGAATGGAGAGCCTAAGAGTGTTGTCCATGTCAACAATATGTTGAATAGAATCTGGAGGAAGCATCCTGATTTCAAACGAATCACACCACATGGCTTTAGGCATACACACTGCTCACTACTCTTCGAAGCTGGTGCTACTATCAAGGAAGTTCAGGAAAGATTAGGTCATGAGAATATTCAAACCACTATGGACATCTATGCTCACGTCACTCAAAAAGCAAAGGATGAAGTGGCTGACAAGTTCGCTTCTTACATTGGTTTTTAAAATATGGGTATCAGCGTGGGTATCAAAACAAAAAAATAGGCTCTCCGAAAACTCGGAAAGCCTTATTTAATGCTACTTAGAGCGATTATTTTGCGATTGGGTAAACAGAAACTTGTTTTTTATCGCGACCTTTACGTTCAAAGCGTACTACGCCTTCAACTTTAGCGAATAAAGTATCGTCTCCACCACGTCCAACGTTTACACCTGGATAGATGTGTGTACCACGTTGACGGTAAAGGATTGATCCACCTGTTACAGTTTGTCCGTCAGCTGCTTTAGCTCCAAGACGTTTAGCTTGTGAATCACGTCCGTTTGATGTAGAACCTCCACCTTTTTTGTGGGCGAAAAGTTGCAAGTTGTTAAGAGTCATTTTTAACATAATGTTTTCCTCCGTGTTAGTTTTCTGTGATAACTCTGGTTTGGACGAACTCTGAAGAGTCCTCCGATAAGGTTGCCATACCTAAGAAAAATGATTCAAAAAATAACTGAGTCATTTCTCTCTGATGTGAAGGAAGATCTCTGGGAATTTCAACCATAAGATAGCCACCTTCATCTTCGTTTAATTTTAAGATTGGTTCATAGCCTGCAAATTTCTCAATGGAATTGAGAAAGTTAATGGCAAGCGTAGAAACCGATGCACACACGACATCAAAGCCGTATTCGCCACTCTCGGCGTGTCCAGTAATTTCCGCACTCCTCAGCTCGCCATCTTCGGCTCTCTCAAAGACTGCTTGTATCATGTGTTCTCCTTAAAATTAAGCGTTGATTGCGTTGATGACAACTTTTGTATATGGTTGACGGTGACCTTGTTTACGATGGCTACCTTTTTTAGGTTTGTACTTGTAAGTAACAACTTTCTTTTGTTTTCCTTGTTTTTCAACAGTTCCAACTACAGTAGCTCCAGCAACAAGTGGAGTTCCGACAACAGTGTTTTCACCACCAACAAGAACAACTTCGTTAAAAGTAACTTCTTGACCAGCTTCAACGTTCAATTTTTCAACGTAAACTGCTTGACCAACTTCAACTTTAACTTGTTTTCCGCCAGTTTTGATAATTGCGTATGTGCTCATTATGCACCTCCTATGATTTTTTGGGGTTCCCCCCGTATTTTTGTGAAGACTCGCCTAGCATCGTGGGACGAACCACTTACACTTGAAAATCAAGCAACGATGTTCGTGCGGTTGCACAGGATTGTGCATAGTCAACTCTTCAAGTATAGCATGATTCCTAATTTTTGACAAGTATTAATCATCGAATTTAAACTTTTTCTCCAACTTTTTTCCTCCAAGATGCAAAAAGCATACTTAGATAAAAAATACTCATCATGATTGGAATCCCTAAAATTGTTTTTTCTTTATAAGAAATACTCAGATAAGCTGATACAACAACTCCGAGAACAAAGCTAGATAGTAGACTGACAAAGATAAGACCTTCTCGTAAAAAAGGAGTATGTTTTGTGCGAACATATTCCCCAAATGCTAACATGGTTCGTTTAATATTTCCCGTCATAAAAGCATTGTTATATGCGATTCCTGAAACTTCTCCAAATGCTGTTGTTACAAGTCCCATACAAAATGCTAACGGTGGTACTATGTATATATTATCAACCGTCAAGGGAACAAATCCGATAATCAAAGATAAAATTGCTAGTGGAAGAAGGGATAGAATTGGTTTTCTTACAATCCGTAACTTTTCTTTATAGACTGTCAAGAGGAAAACACCTACCATAAAGGAAATCAAGGTCATTACCTTGGCACTGGCATCTGAAACATTGTCTTGAATGAGACCAACGGAAAGGAAAACGACATTCCCCGTTTGACCTGCAACTAGAGTATTCCCACGTATGATAAAGGTATAGGCATCTACATAGCCCGCACAAAAAGTCAAAAAAAGCGCCAATCTTTTTGAATGACGAGAAATTTTTCTCATAGGTAATAATCTCATACTACACTCCTATTTTTTCTGAATCTATTGTACCATTTTTTGATGAAAATTCGAAGTATCAAATAAAAGAATTGTCTCCCTTTGGCTAGTTTAGTCTATCTGTGATATAATGAAAGCAGTCATTACTTGTAGAAAAGGAGATTTCATGCTAAAACTTGGTATTATCGGTACTGGTGCAATCAGTCACCACTTTATAGAAGCTGCTCATACTAGTCAGGAATTCCAGTTGGTCGCTGTTTATTCAAGAAAACTTACGACTGCCCAGCAATTTACTAGTTCTTATCAAAATGTTAGTCTATTTGATAATTTAGAGGATTTCTTCCAGTCTGAATTTGATGTTGTCTATATCGCAAGTCCCAATTCTCTGCATTATAGTCAGTCTAAAAAGGCCTTATCTGCTGGTAAACATGTTATCCTTGAAAAACCAGCTGTGACTCACCCCCAAGAATGGCAAGAGTTAATTCAAATAGCTCAGGAGCATCACCGTTTTATCTTTGAAGCAGCCCGTAACTATCATGAGGAAGCCTTCACAACTATTGAAAACTTTTTAGTAGATAAGGAGGTTTTAGGTGCAGACCTCAACTATGCCAAGTATTCTTCTAAGATGTCAGACCTTCTTTCTGGAAACACGCCGAATGTATTTTCAGACCGTTTTGCTGGTGGGGCTCTCATGGACTTAGGTATTTATCCAATCTATGCAGCGGTGCGCTTATTTGGAAAGGCACTTGATGCGACCTATCAAGCTCAACAACTTGACAACGCTATTGATCTAAACGGAGATGGTATCTTATCTTATCCCGGTTATCAAGTTCATATCAAAGCTGGTAAAAACATTACTTCTAATCTGCATTGTGAAATATATACAACAGATGGAACCTTGACACTCAATACCATTGAGCATGTTTGCTCAGCTATTTTTACAGATCATCAAGGTAATGAAACACATCTACCTATTCAGCAAGCACCTCACACCATGACTGAGGAGGTCGCTGCTTTTGCTAACATGATCAAGCAGCCAAACCTAGAACTTTACCAAGCTTGGTTGGATGATGCAACACACGTCCATCAGCTACTCTACACCATGCGCCAGACTGCTGGCATTAGATTTGAGGCAGAAAAATGAAAACCAAACTACCTAAAGAATGGCAAGAGCTAACCGAACAACTCGGCTTTCAAGAATTCACCCCCATTCAAACTCAGCTTTTTGATCCGATTTTAGACGGTCAAACCCTTCTTGGAGTCAGTCCAACTGGAACAGGAAAGACTTTGGCCTATCTCCTACCTAGTCTTCTCAAACTGCAAAAGAAAAAAGCCCAACAACTATTGATTTTAGCGCCAAATACTGAACTGGCTGGTCAGATTTTTGAGGTAACCAAAACGTGGGGGGAAGCTATTGGCTTGACTGCTCAGCTCTTCCTTTCTGGTTCGAGTCAGAAACGCCAAATTGAACGACTAAAAAAAGGACCAGAAATTTTGATCGGAACTCCCGGTCGTATCTTCGAACTGATCAAATTGAAAAAAATCAAGATGATGAATGTGGAGACTATCATACTTGATGAGTTTGACCAGTTGCTAGATGATTCTCAAATCCACTTTGTAGAAAAGATTACTCACTACGCACCTCGCGACCACCAACTCATCTATATGAGTGCCACTACCAAGTTTGACCAAGATAAGATTGCGCCTAACACGCGCACTATCGACCTCTCTGATCAAAAGTTGGACAACATTCAACACTTCTACATGCAAGTAGATCAACGTCATCGAGTAGATATGCTTAGAAAACTGGCACATGTCGAAGACTTCCGTGGACTGGTATTCTTCAATAACTTGTCAGATCTTGGAAGCGCCGAGGAAAAATTGCAGTATCGTGATGTTTTAGCTGTTTCACTAGCTAGCGATGTCAACGTCAAATTTAGAAAAGTTATCTTAGAAAAATTCAAAGATAATCAGCTAACACTACTTCTTGCGACAGACCTTCTAGCTCGTGGTATCGACATTGATAGCCTGGAATGTGTGCTCAACTTTGACGTCCCTAGAGATATTGAAACCTATACTCACCGTGCTGGACGTACAGGTCGTATGGGTAAAGAGGGATATGTTATTACCCTTGTTACACATCCAGAAGATCTTAAAAAACTTAAGAAATTTGCAAGTGTACGTGAAATCGTCCTAAAAAATCAGGAACTATATATCAAATAGAGGCTGGGATAAAAATTCCAACCTCATTTTTTTTAGCAAAAAAATTTGACCTGCTAGCTGATTTGGAACTAGGAAATCGAGACTTTGTCTATCGATTTCTCCTCCACCGACTTTCTTATCCCCAAGTAATTTCTAAGCGATAGTCCGCAAATGGATTTCCTTCTTTGTTTTGTAGTTGATAGGCTAGTTCAATCTTTTGTTGTTCGACTTGATAATGGCTTGTTTGGATGATAAACTCCTGTATCCCCATTGGTGTAGGAATATAGGCTAAACTATCAGCTTCCTTCAGAAAACGCATGATGGTCTTAGGGTTGGAAAATCGAGACATCACCAACTCTGTATCATTAAACTTGAGTACCACTTTTTCCTTCTCTTCATTGTAAAAAAGGAGATAGGAAAAATCACCTTTCTCACGTAACTCAACATCATAAAGTTGGTCGATCACTTCCAATTGTTCATCAAATTGGATGGTATTTCTCATTCGAATCTTCACTTCAAGTCCTCTTTCTTCACTCTTATCCTACTATTTTACCAAAAACTGTAGCTTTTTGCTATAATGGTTTTATGAATGAAAAAGTATTTCGTGACCCTGTTCACAACTATATCCACGTTAACAATCAAGTCATTTACGACTTAATCAATACCAAAGAATTTCAACGACTTCGTCGAATCAAGCAGCTCGGAACATCCAGTTATACCTTTCACGGTGGAGAACATAGTCGTTTCTCTCACTGTCTGGGCGTTTACGAGATTGCACGACGCATCACCGAGATTTTTGAGGAAAAGTATCCTAAAGAATGGGATTCCTCGGAGTCCCTCCTAACCATGACTGCAGCTCTCCTTCATGACTTAGGACATGGTGCCTACTCGCATACCTTTGAAAATCTCTTTGATACCGATCATGAGGCTATTACGCAGGAAATTATCCAAAGCCCTGAAACAGAGATTCACCAGGTTCTTTTACAGGTAGCTCCAGATTTCCCAGAAAAGGTAGCTAGCGTTATAGACCACACTTATCCAAATAAGCAGGTGGTTCAATTGATTTCGAGTCAAATCGATGCAGACCGCATGGACTATCTCTTACGTGACTCCTATTTTACAGGGGCTTCTTATGGGGAATTTGACCTAACACGTATCTTACGAGTTATTCGCCCTATCGAAAACGGAATTGCTTTCCAACGAAACGGGATGCATGCCATCGAAGACTATGTTCTTAGTCGCTATCAAATGTATATGCAGGTATATTTCCATCCAGCAACACGTGCTATGGAAGTACTTCTGCAGAATCTTTTGAAACGTGCTAAAGAACTTTATCCAGAAAACAAGGACTTCTTTATACTTACATCCCCACATCTACTGCCATTTTTCGAAAAAAATGTTAGCTTAGCTGACTATCTATCTTTGGATGACGGAGTTATGAATACCTATTTCCAACTATGGATGACTAGTCCTGATAAGATTTTAGCTGATTTGTCACAACGTTTTGTCAATCGCAAGGTTTTTAAATCTATCACCTTTTCACAAGAAGATCAAGAACAGCTTGCATCTATGAGAAAACTGGTTGAAGACATCGGCTTTGACCCTGACTATTACACAGCTATCCATAAGAACTTTGACCTCCCTTATGATATCTATCGCCCTGAATCAGAAAACCCACGGACACAGATTGAGATTATACAAAAAAATGGAGAACTAGCAGAACTCTCTAGCCTGTCTCCTATCGTTCAATCCCTTGCTGGCAGCCGCCACGGAGATAATCGTTTCTATTTTCCAAAAGAAATGTTAGACCAAAACAGCATCTTTGCAAGCATCACCCAGCAATTTTTACACTTAATTGAAAATGATCATTTTACACCAAATAAAAACTAAAAGAGGAACTATATGAGTATTAAACTAATCGCTGTCGATATCGACGGAACCCTTGTCAACAGTAAGAAGGAAATCACTCCTGAAGTATTTGCCGCTATTCAAGATGCCAAACAAGCTGGTGTCAAAGTTATGATTGCAACTGGACGTCCTATCGCAGGAGTTGCCAAACTTCTAGATGACTTGAAATTAAGAGATGAAGGGGACTACGTTGTTACCTTCAACGGTGCCCTTGTTCAAGAAACTGCTACTGGCCATGAGATTATCAGCGAATCCTTGACTTATGAAGATTATTTAGATATGGAATTCCTCAGTCGCAAACTTGGCGTCCACATGCATGCCATTACCAAGGACGGTATCTACACTGCCAATCGCAATATCGGAAAATACACAGTGCACGAATCAACCCTCGTCAGCATGCCCATCTTCTACCGTACACCTGAAGAAATGGCTGATAAGGAAATCGTCAAGTGTATGTTTATCGATGAACCGGAAATTCTCGATGCTGCTATTGAAAAGATTCCAGCAGAATTTTACGACCGCTACTCTATCAACAAATCTGCTCCTTTCTACCTCGAACTTCTCAAAAAGGGTGTAGACAAGGGTTCAGCTATCACTCACTTAGCTGAGAAACTCGGTTTGAACAAGGATGAAACTATGGCTATCGGTGACGAGGAAAATGACCGTGCCATGCTTGAAGTTGTTGGTAACCCCGTTGTTATGGAAAATGGAAATCCAGAACTCAAAAAAATCGCCAAATATATCACTAAAACAAATGACGAATCTGGCGTTGCCCATGCCATCCGCACATGGGTACTGTAAAATAATTTCAATATAGAAAAAGCACTCCATAAGTTAGAGATAATGCACTGACCCCAAAAGTTAGACAGAAAAAATCTTACTTTTGGGGTGCAGTTTAAAATTCAGTATTTTTGGTTTCTAGTTCTATCCCCTCAATAATTATTAAATCTGAATTAGGTAGTACATTATGTAAAACCTTTTTCAATTTTTTATTTTACTACGAATTAATATTATTTTTCAAGTGATAATTGATCCACTAATCTTCCTTTATAAATGTTGCAGTTCTTTTCTTAGTTAGCTTTTTTTCATAACTCTTTATAAGAATAACCAATAAACTACTTAGTAATCCCAAAATAACTAGACTTAATCTCGGGTTTAAAAGCCAATTAAAATAAGCGGCCAATATCCCTCCAAAAGGAGCAAAAATGGTAGCTATTACAAAAGAACTTGAAAGTATCTTTCCAATATTATACACAGTACTTTCTTGTTGCTGTATTGTTGTAATGGAGACAGAAGCTATTGTAATTAATCCACTCAAAATTGAATAACAAATTCCAAAAAATATCCAATTTTCTACCATCCCACTTGCCATAATGACAAGTGGGATGGTTGCCATTGATATATTCATCAAGATAAAGGCATCCTTCTTATTCAAAAAAGTAGAAAGAAGGGTTACTGCTATCAAACTACCAAATCCAGCAATTGAGTATACAATTCCAACAAGACTATTTGATAACTTTAATTGATCCTGTAAATAAAAAATAATCGTTGCATTGAAACCTAGCATAGCGATATTCACAACAATAGTAAAGAGTAAAGAGTAAAGAAATCCTCAATTTAATATTTGTAAAGTTCTCTTTAAAACCTACAAAAATTTCTTTTATATCATCATTACCATTCTCCTTGTGTTCTTGATCTGGAATATATGAAATTAGGATTGAAAGAAATAATAACAAGAAAGAAGCACTATTAATAAAAAAAATGCTATTAATATTAAACTTTAACATTAGTAGCCCTGCTAGAGCTGGAGAAATTAATTTTGAAATAGTTCGAACACCTTGAAACTGAGAATTATATTTTTGCAATTCTTCCTTCTCAAATAAGGCAGGAGTAATGACTGAGAATCCTGTTTGAAAAAGTGTCGAAAATAAAGGTAGCAAAAATGCAATAACATAGTAAAAAAATATAGAAACTGAATATTTAGATAATATCGGTATTACACTACATAATAATGCAGGTATTAATGTAGACCATAATAGTATTTTTTTCTTATTGAAATTATCTAATAAGTAACCCATAACAAATCCCAAGAAGAATTGAGGTAGCAATTCAATAATCACCATTCCTCCCATTGCAAAAGACGAATGAAATTCTTGGTAAATTAAGATTGGAAAAGCAATTTTCTGAAATCTATCTCCAATATTTGATATAAATTCACCAAAAGTTATTGTATAAAACGTTTTCTTGTTAATATCCAAAATGTCCCTTCTTTCTAGTTAAACCACGATGAATATCACTTTTTATTAAATCGGTAAGACTTATTCCAAACCTCTTTGCAAGAGTTGGTACCGCACTATTTTCACTTAAACCATACATAGTTACTAACTCAATGAAATATACATCCTCGCCAGATACTCTAAAATTAAGATAACAAGTACCATCTATTTCATAATAATCCAAAATAAGTGTTTAGTTATAACTAAACACTTACCTGTACAGGTAAAATTCAACCTCCGACTATAATGATAATATCCATAATC